>DAMDNS010000244.1:0-4855 GCA_032083605.1 Ureibacillus sp. | reverse complement strand
TAACTGGTACTCCTGACATCATGATTACAATAATTAAAATAATTGGACTTAATAAATAAATCTTTTTCAAGATTGCTTTACGGTCCGGCATTTCTTCTTCTTTTAGCCCTTGAAGGCCAAGGCGTTTTGCTTCAAAGTGCGTCATAATCCAAATTCCTACAAAGTAAAGTAAGGCTGGAATGGCTGCGGCTTTGGCAATATCCCAATAAGTGATTCCACGACCAATAAACTCTACCATTAAGAAGGCAGCAGCACCCATGATTGGAGGCATAAGCTGGCCACCCGTTGAGGCCGCTGCTTCAACTGCTCCTGCGAATTCCTTTTTATAGCCTAATTTCTTCATTAAAGGAATTGTGTAAGAACCTGATGTTACAACGTTTGCTACAGAGCTTCCCGAGATTGTCCCTTGTAAGGCAGAAGAGAAAATCGCTACTTTTGCAGGACCACCTACCAATTTCCCTGCAACAGCTATTGCTAAATCATTAAAATACTGCCCTACTCCTGTTTTAACAAGGAAGGCCCCGAATAACAGGAAGGCGAAAATGTAGGTTGCCGATACACTGATTGGCGTTCCTAAAATACCATCCGTGGAGAAGTACATCAGATTTACAAGCTGTTCAACGGACTGGCCACGATGCGCTAGGAAGTCCGGCATATATCGTCCATAGAAAGCGTAAGCCAAAAATAGGGTTGCAATAATTGCGATTGGTAAACCAACAGCTCTTCTTGCTGCCTCTAAAACTAATAAAATAACAATAATCCCTACAATAAGATCGATCTGAGTAATCATGCCCATACTATTTACAAGACGTTCATAATTGATCGTCCAGTAAAGACCCGTCACCGCGGCAACGATTGCCAAAATATAGTCATAGAATGCGATTTTATCTTTTCTTCCCTTTTTAATGGCCGGGAAAAGTAAAAAGATTAAAGTTAGACCAAAGCCTAAATGGATTGTACGTTGAATATAGGCTGTAAATTGACCAAATACGGCTGTATATAGCTGGAATAGTGAAAATGAAAGAAGGCCGATATAAATAACCCATTTCATCACTCCAGCAACTCTTCTCGTATTCGATTCTGTATCATATTTTTCTAGTAATTGTTGTTGCTGCTCTTCAGATAACGCTTCAAATTGCTCTGCTGCAAACTGGTCTTTCACTGTTTCACTAGAATCATTTGTTGAAAGCTGTTTATCATCCATTTTCATGCACCATCATAACTCCTTTCAGCTTGTCAAATAAAGATATCCTATTGATTTCAAATAGAAAGGCACTCCCACGTTCCAATGATTTTTTTAGATCGTAGGTGTTCCCTTCATAAATAACTGCTAACTCTTGATTAATGTCTCCAACATAAAGTGTAAAGCTATCTAAGGTTTGGTTCGAAAATTCGAGTTTATATTTGCCATTTTCATAGCTTAAAGTTTGCCCCTCTTCAGCATGAGCCGGCATACCAATTGCAACATCTTCATATTCCATCGAAAGCAGCTTTATCTGATTGGAGTCTGTTATTTTGTAGGTTTCCAGTACATCTGTTAAATGAATTGAGTGCGTATATCGGATATTGAAATTATTTTCTTTGGAAACATTTATGTAGTAGTGTTCCGGATTATTCGTTCTTGTCTCCTCAAAAGATATCACCCTAAAAAGTGGCGAAAACAAAAAAATAATCCCAAGTATAAATATAGCTAACAGAAAAAGTAATCTTTTCATCCTATCGCCCTCATCTAATTAAATCCCTTGGTATATTTATCAATTTCCTCAGAAACCGTGAATAGAAATTTACCCAAATGAAATCAAAAAGGGCTTGAAGAAGCAATATCTTCAAGCCCTTCACTACATTTTGGCCTAATTACTTCTGTTCATCAAAGTATTTTTGAGCACCAGGATGAACATCAATACCAATACCATCTAAAGCAGTTTCAGTTTTAATGAACTCTCCTTTAGCATGGCTAATTTTGTCTGTGTTTCCGTAGATTGCTTTAGCGATTCCATAAGCAACATCTTCAGGTAAATCAGATTTTACTGCAATCATAGCTAAAACTGATACAGTTGGAACTTCTGACGCTAAGCCATAAGTACCTGATGGAATTGTATCTACAGCATAGTAAGGATATTTTTCAATTAGAGCTTCAGCTTTGTCAGCTTCAACTGGAACAATCACTACATCTGTTGTAGCACTTAATGCTTCAACAGCTGCTGTTGGGTAACCAGCTGTGATGAATGCAGCATCGATTTGACCAGTAGTTAAACCGTCAGTAGATTCACCAAAGTCTAAGTTTTGTGCTTCAATATCATCCATCGTTAAGCCATGGACTTCTAATAATTGCTCAGCATTTGCATAAGTACCAGAACCTGGTGCACCTACTGAAACCTTTTTACCTTTTAAATCATCAAATGAAGTGATTCCAGACTTAGCAGTTGTTACTAAGTGGATTGTTTCTGGATATAAACCACCGATTGCAACAAGATCATCAACCGCTTGTCCTTCAAACATTAACTCGCCATTTTTTGCATAGTAAGCGATATCTGTTTGTAGGAATGCAATTTCAGCATCGCCTGCTTTTAATGCATTTGCGTTTGCTGCTGAAGCTTGAGAAACCTCTGCAGTTGTTTTAATACCAGTTTCCTCCGAAATTAAATCTGCAAAAGTACCACCTAGTGCATAGTAAGTACCTTGTGTACCACCAGTTACCAAGCTTAAGAAATCGATATCAGTAGTTGTTCCTTCTGAACTGTCCCCTGTAGAGCTATCTGTAGTATTAGTAGACTCATCTCCGCCACATGCTGCAAGAACAAGAAGCAACAAACCTAGAACTGTCATTAACAATAATTTTGTTTTCTTCAACTAAAACCCTCCAATGCAAATAATTGTTACATTACAGTTACAATTGTAACTATTCCCAATTGGTGATGTCAATGATTTTAGTATTCTGTTAATAGAATAATAGGCAAGTTAACAGCGTGAAGGCGCTTTCTTCAAGATTTTCGTAACTTTTACACAATAGTAATTCTTACTAATTCCTGCTGCATATTGTTATAATACAGACACGCCAAAACACCGCCGTAAAGCCATTTATTTACAATTTATAATATCTTCCCAAACTATGAATTATTATATTTCTTTATATAATACAAAAATGAAAATCCCTTGAAATTTGTTATTCTGTTGAGCTTTAATAACATACTTATGTAAACAATATATTTACAATTTAAGATTTCGAACACAAAAAAACTGTGTAAAAAGCTAAAAGCTAGCTTAAATACACAGTACCTTAATTATTTAGCTGAAGTAATTACGCCGCATGCAATACGTGCACCTGAGTTTCCTGCCGGATCTGTTTTATAATCATCCGGATCTGCATGGATCACGATTGCACTGCCATCCTTATCCAAAATGGAATTTTCCATACCAGGCTCTAATGTAAGATTGGGTGCTGTAAATTCTACTTGGACCGTTCCATCCGCTTCAGGTGAAATGTTTGGCAGATCACCTAAGTGAGGCCCGTTTGGATTTTCGACACCATGTTGTTTTTGCAAGGGATTAAAATGTGCACCCGCTGATTCAAATTTCGGTTTTTCACATTTTCCCACTTCATGGATATGAATCCCATGCTCACCTTCCGGGATTTTTGTTAATCCAAGAGAGATCAGCACTCCATCCGAGCCTTCCGTTAATTCCATATGTCCAATTTCATTACCTTCTGTATCCACAATGTTTGCTGTTGCCTTTAGAGCTTCCGTTGCTGCAACCGGGATTTGTTCTTCTTCTTCAAACATTCCAAACATGCCACAACCACTTAAAACAAGTGTCAGGCTGCTTAAGACGATTAGATTTTTCCACATATTTCTTACCCTCCTTAGCAAAAGTATTGCCACGTAAAATGAGAAATATTCCGTAGTTACCGCAAGATTCCAATTTCGCTATTTTGAAGAAAAGTTAAATTATCTTTTATCATTAGCCGATATATTCCAAAAGGGGGGATTGATCAAATGGAATTAAGTTCATTTATGTCAGCACAGGTTGCACAGCTACAGCAAACTGTACAGATGAGCATTATGAATAAATCGCTTAACATGGGAGTAGCAAGTACCCTGCAAATGCTGGAGCAAATGCCCGCGCAACAACCAGCAGCACAGCATCCTCATAAAGGAACAATAATTGACGTTTCTGTTTAAGGCTGAAGATCTTTGATTCTTATATCAAAGGTCTCTTTTCTAAATTTTATGTACAAATAAATTCGCTTTTACAAGCCGTAATACCTTCATTCAAAGGGGTATTTTTCACCAAAAAACCGGCTTTGCCACCATTAGCCACAGCATTACAAGCAGTATGAATAGATATTGCCAGGTTGCTTTTCTTAATTTTTTGATGAATTGGTCTTTCTGAAAAGCTTCTGTCCCAAATGTTTTCAAGGTTGGCTTAAATGCACGTGCCAAAAAGACTATGGAAGCTATCATGATTGCGATTGTTAAAACGACCCACGAGGTTGTCCAAGTCCATCCACTTGTAAAGATGAGAACAACCCCTGAAAATACAAGCACATGTCCGGAATGCTTGATAACCGTGATTGCTGATTGAAAGGAATGGACCAAGCCACCGAGCTGCCCCTTATCCGCTACTTCCATTCTCTTCGTAATCGGTATTAGAGAAAATAACGGACCTATTGAACCTATCGCGCTTACTATATGTATATATAAAAATAATGTATGGTACAACCTGGTTCACATCCATTTATCTAAGATAACTCCAGTATAGCATCGTGCTCACATTTATTTTTTGATCGAATCATGAATTTTTTTTAATAAATCGGTTCATTTTTTCCCATGACTTGCATATCTTATAAATTAAA
>DAMDNS010000243.1:0-4900 GCA_032083605.1 Ureibacillus sp. | reverse complement strand
CATTATCCTGAGAAGGCAAGTCGTCAAAAAGCAAGGAAGCTGTATGCATATATTCCAATGACTTAAAAAGCGGTGCAAGGCTAGATTCCTTTAAACCATACATCTTGGCCCCAACAAACCATGCCATGATGGGTCTAAAACGCTTCCCATCTCCAGTTAGACTATAATTGGCTGCATCTAGAATAAGGTCATCCTGAAACTTTGCCTCTTGACTAGATTCTATTAAAAGAATGCGATTTACCCTTTCCTTCACATTTTGTATTTCTACTTTAAATTCTTCTTTTTCATCACGCTGTTTTTTCAAATGCTCAATCATATAGTCACGAAGTAATTTGTCAAAGAAATCGACATCATCGCCTTTTTCAACCATCTTCTGTAATACAGCATTAAACTGCTGGAAGCCGGAAGTGAATTGCTTCATGACCTGTTCATATTTTTGCGCGCCATGTTTTTCTTTAAATCGCTTGAGTCCGTTAATGGCCCGATTTAAAATAACTTCTCGGGTTTGGCTATCTGAATGAAAAACATTATGAATTAGATTTGAGATGACTGCCCAATACATTTCGAAAGGGTTAATCAAATCACTTCGTTGCTGATGATGCTTTATATAATATGTGTAAGGCGTAACAGCTCCCACTTCTAAATCATCAAACATATCTGCAAAATCATCGGCTAATTGATTGTATATTCCATATAAAAAGGTTCTCTGCTCGAAGCCAGCGTCTGTTTCTGAATCTTGCAGAACCGACCGTGCGATCAATCTAGAAGACGAGGATTTTAAGATAATCGGAACATAAAGTTCTTCATTGGTATACGTTTCAATGGATAGTTCCTTTTGCCGGTCAATTTCTTGTGAATGGAAGAATACATAAGCCTGCTCGAAAAACGTATTTGATGTTGCTTGTGACTGAATATATTCAAATGCTTCCTTCAATTCCGCATGGATAAATTGTAAGAATTGTAGGGTATCCTTGCTCCATCCATTCCCTAGGACGGGAACATGACCAGTTATAAGAGCTGTCCGAATCAGCTGAGAATATTGCTCTTTTTCTTTCTTTGACATTAGATTCGAATCAAGAAGATCATCTATAAAGGGATACGTTAGGCCATACGAATAGCCAAGTCTTATGGCTTTAGCGAGCCTCTCTCTCCGCTCATCCGAGGAAACTCCCTCATTAAGCCCATCCATCGTATGCATTAGGACACCGGCAATGATTTTAATAAGCTTGCGCTGGGCATTCACCGCATCAAGCTCTTCTGGAATATTGGACGAAACTGTATTTAATTTGCTCAAAAGCCAGTCAATCGTTAAAAGGATGCCTTCTTCCCTTCCCTTATGAATAATCCAGTCTTGACCAAACAATTCCTTTTTTTCGTTTTTTGTGGAATTAATGAGGCTCTCCTTTAAATCTGCTACAACTTGATTGATTTTGGACTGTGTTTCTGTCGATTCCAGCGTTTTCCCTAAGTCTCGCAAATAGATATAGGAAATACTTCGCTTTAAATAATCATCTAGCTTATTTGTATAATCCAACCATTTAATATAATGAACTGTATCCTTTGTACTTGGCTTTTTCTGCTTGGAATAAAAAAATGAAAAAAATGAAGGATGATGGATGTGATTTACTTTCCATTTTTGAAAATCATCAATTAAATTCGCAATATAATCCTGGTTCGTTACCTGCTCATATAGCAGCAGAAAATAATTTTTCGCCTGTTCCTCTACTCGCTGATAACTGTGATCAGCCTTTATCACTTCTTTCATTTTTTCACCCTTGCCTTTTACTCTTTTTTCGGTAAATGGAATACTTTCATTTCAAGTCACGCTCTTGTTGTCAGTTTAAAAATTATTATATATGTAGTTAAATAATATTCTGATCACGGCTTCTAAATGCCCCTATGTATAAATCACGAACAAATTAGATGGATTTTTTTCATCATTGTATCAAATAGCACAAATTGGTAAATATTAGTTTCAAGGAGGTGTTTACTATGGCAACAGACGTGCTTTGTGAAGTGGACAGCTGTACATATTGGGCTTCGGGCAATCGATGTGATGCAGCTAGAATCTATGTGGTGAATAGTCGCAACACAGATGAGGCTTCCAATAGTGAAGAAACAGATTGCAAAACCTTTGAGAAAAAAGAGGATGACGTCATTTCTTAAAGAAATATAAGAAAAAACACGCTATATCGCCCTAATGCGAAAATGGATGTATTTTCTTACGCGGATATCTACGAAAACTTATACTTTCTTATCCGTCAAGAGAGGCCCAGGAAATAAACATCTTGAGCCTCTTTTTGTGTCATAATACATCAGATAATTCTATTTTCCAAATCATATGGGGACTATCTTTTCCCCAATAATTCCCTAAAAAAATGAAGGGCTCTCCAAACTTTTTTGTCCAGATCATTTGAGCTTCCCTATAGCCGCTGTCAAAGCAAAATTCTTTTAACCCCTTTTCTCTGATAGCTTGAAAAATTGCTTGAAGCAACCGATTTCCAACCCCTTGTTTTTGGTAGTTCGGGTGCACCAACATGGAGCCGACTTCAGGCAGATGTTCCAGTTGCCCCTCCGATTCTTCAACAATGATCGGGTTGGGCTCGCCGTAGGCAATACAGCCTATAATTTGATTATTTATATAGGCACATAAAAAATGCCTCTTCTCACCGTTACTCGAGAAATCATCTGCCAAGAATAGCTTCTTCGTTTCTATTTCTTCTATAAGTTCATCCTTCAGCTCGGATAATCCTTCTTTTTGATAGGTATGGGTGATTACAGATGAAAAGAAATGATGAATCGACTCAAGCTCATTCTCCTTCGGTCTCCTGATTTCCACTTGCTCCAAGTACATGCTTACTACCCCAATCTTGTCGTACTATTCAACAGTGACATTTCCGTTATCAGATGCTAATCGAATCTCGATATTGCCAGTTCCAATGACTTTTTCATTGGATGATTGGCCATAAATATTCACTCTGCCATTGTCCGTTTTCACTCTAAACTGAACATTTTTTGCCTGCTCTTTTGTTTGCACAAGGATTTCTCCATTATCCGTTTCCAAATCCATTGGATGTTCAAGAACTTCGGTAATAACCGTTACACCACCGTTGTTCGTTTGGCCATTGATTGTTCCTGAGCTGTTTTCGATTTTTACATCTCCATTATCTGATTCTACAGCAATTTCTTGCCCTTCCACTTCTGTTATAATGATTTCGCCATTATCAGTGTCAGCAGATAATTCTTTTACATTAATCTGTGAAGCTTGGATTGTTCCATTATCCGTTTCTGCTTTTATCGTACCATATTCTTTATCCGGTAACCCTACTGTGACTTTCGGTGATTTTGAAAAGAAGTCAAAGGAAAGCCATCTAAATCCTTTTCGTTCCACATTAATCTCTAATGTGTTCCCTTTAACTTTTACGTCTAATTGATAACGATTTTTTTCGTTATTTTCTAATTCAATCGATGCCTGTTTGCCTTTGATTGGCAATATATAGATATCCGCATTCTCACTTTCCAATTCAATATTCGAGAATTCCTGATCAATCGTTAAATCCTGATTATCCTTCCCATTTCTAAAAATTTGAAAGACAAGCACTGCAATAATAGCGATTAAAGCTATCCATATAAAAATTTTCTTTTTTTCCACTTCAACACATTCCTTTCCTTATTGTTCACTCTAATACCATGATACTTTGAAATTAAAATGAACATAACGACCCTCAACTGTAAATTCATCTAAGACCAGAGTCGTACTTTTGTGCAGCTTCTATTGATATTGTTTATTATAATTATATTGATTTTGAACATGCTAAATGAAAATACGTTTTTAAATTTAAGGAGAGTTGTTCATGAAACTCTTTCAAGTTCGAAAGGGACAATTTGTTTATTTTGAAAATGAGTTACACAAGGTATATGCAGTAAAGCCTATGTATAAAAAATCCGTGCATCTAATACGGCTACGGGATTTAACACAAGTTTTATCTAGTGCAGCAGAAATCGAGAAGTACCAGCCCAAAGAACAGGATAGTTTTATATTCAACAAAAAAGTATATACCTTATCTAAAGATCGAAAGCCCGAGGTTGATGATTATGTGTTAATCACAAATCCACATCCCGATATTTTGGATTACTATACACTAAATTCAATTGAAGTCGTTACCTCCGTCGAAAACAAAGGCATTATCACCAATGACTCAAACGGAATTCGGCATGATGAATACCTATTAATGGTACCAGGTCGTACCGAAAATAGTAAACCAATTGAATATCGCATAAGACCAACAAATGAAGATGATGATTTATCTGATGATATAAGTAATTTTAATGATTTACTTCCTATTATCGGCGATGTCTATAAGAAAAATGACAAAAGCAGCGAATTAGAGGTAATGGTTGTTGGAGTCAATGATACAACAATCTTTCTAGGCAACGGAACACAGGTCCATCAAGATGAATTAATGGACACCGAAAAATGGCAATTCCAATATAATTTAGGGGAGAAATCATAACTACCTTTCCTGACTAAATAAAACAAAAACTGCTCGGCAACTTAGTGCACGAGCAGTTTTTCAATTATTGCGGTTGGCCTGCAGCTTCCCAGCGCTTGATTTCTTCACGAACAATTGGGGCTACTTCTTTGCCAAGCAATTCGATGGATCTCATTACATCTTCATGTGGCATTGAGCCGACTGGGCAATGGAGCATAAAACGTGTAATGCCTACCTTTTTACGCAACAAAATAATCTTTTCTGCAACTGTTTTGACATCCCCGGTATATAGTGCACCTTCAATACTGCGTGCATGGTCAAAGGATTCACGTGTATATTGTCCCCAGCCGCGCTCTCGCCCTAATACGTTCATCGCATGTTGTGTCGGCGGGAAGAATTTTTCAATT
>DAMDNS010000242.1:0-4902 GCA_032083605.1 Ureibacillus sp. | reverse complement strand
GTTCCCTATTATTTCAACATAGTTACTTACTATTATTATGCAACTCAAATGACTCTTCAAAGTCATCCCATTTTACATAACTTTTATCGCTTCATCCTCACCTACTTTTGCACCACCTTTTGAACCACCTGAAGTCGAAAACGTTAAAGTTGATGGAGGTTCAGTGAACTCTTCTATTCTCATGCCGCTACTAGTGATGGTTTCATAAGAATATTCAAGTTTTTGTAATGATGATAATTCCTTTAAGGAACCTTTATACTTTAATCTAAATTCGTAGCCATCTTCGCTCGAATAAGTTTTTGTCCCGTTTTTTTCTCCCCATTTTTCTCTTACAGTATAGGAATATTCAGCTTCCCAATGTTCACTTTCGCCACTAAACTTATACTCATTACTTGTAGTTTCTGAGCAAGCTGTTAAAACCAATATTGTACATAGAAAAATAAGCATTCTCTTCAAATTAACTCTTCCCCTCAAAAATATGGAATTGAAACATCTCCCTATATACCTATTTCAATATACTTTCAATAATACCTCTCTTGCTTTAAATGCATCTTAAATGGAAAAACACATTCCTATAAAAGAAATGTGCACAATTGTTATATTCCAGCTAAAGCAACGGTTAGTTCAATAGAAACCTAAATATTCTGTTGGAATTTCAGTCTCAATAACTTCCTTTTCAAAGGCAACACGATACGCCTTGGCGTCGGGCCTTGAGCTAACTATTTTACTGATTTCCTGATCTTTGTAGTGAACAGCAACCCCGTCATCTGTCGCAACTCCCGATTGTATCAATTTTGATTCAATAAGCTTGTGATATGCAGGTCTTCTTTCTATTTCTCCATCGTAATGCGGGCAATTGCTTCCCTTTAAGAAACCCAAACACTTTATTGGTTCAAGTCCATCCCCATATGAGTCAGTCACCCCTTCCTCAAACCAACAAATGGAGCCTGCGCTTATTCCAGCTAAAAGAATGCCTTGATTCCACGCTTTTCTTAAAATTCCATCCAAGCCCCATTCTTTCCACAAAGCTAAAAGGTTTTTAGTGTTTCCTCCACCAACATAGACAATATCTTTTTCTAAAATAAAGCTTTCAATATCTCTTGTCGGTGGTTCAAACAAAGATAAATGGGATGGTTCGCAATCCTGTTGATCAAAAAAGCTATAATATCTTGCTATATAATTATCCGAATCTCCACTGGCCGTAGGAATAAAGCAAATTTGTGGCTTAGCTTTCCCTGCTTGTTTCAAAATATATAAATCCAACAAAGGATTATCTGGTTCCATGGAGAATCCGCCACCACCAAGAGCAATGATTTGCCTCATGTACTTACCCCTTTTCTAAAAAAATATTAAATGGTGAGTAAAAATTCTATAAATAATAATTAATCCCTTGTTGTCCCGCATCGTTTGTTTTAACCTAATGCTCATTTATCACATGTTTATTTTTTCTTTCCTATATAAAGCAGATGACTTGAGATGCCGAGAATATAAGGATCCGTTGCTTTTTCAATAATTAGTTTTACGAGCTTCTCTTCCTCCCCTTTTCCTCTCCAGTATTCCCAGCTCTCTTTATTCAAAATTGCACCTACATTCGATCCGATTAATTCAACGCTTTCAAAGCCCTGCGATTCCATAAAAGGTTTAATGTCTTCTATATTAAAATAGTAAGCACCAGTAAAACGCCCTTCATCTGAATGATTGAAACACCCGGTTTCAGAAAAATGATTAATCGCATTCATACTATTATTAGGCTTCCAATGCTCTGGATTTAAAAGAGATGTAAATATATGCCGTACCCTAGGCATAAACGCCACAAATATGAAGCCTCCCCTTTTTGTAACTCTATACAATTCTTTAACTGCCTTGGTTCGATCCATTTCATCCTGTATATGATACATCGGACCAAGCATTAATGAAGCATCAAACTGTTCATCCTCCAACATATCAAGATTCCCTGCATCTGCTGCCAAGAAATCACGAAATTGGTTGTTTAAATTTAACTCAACTGCTTTACTTCTTGCTAGCTCTACCAATTTCGGAGTTAAATCAGCCAAGGTTACAGTGTAGCCCTCTTTCGCCAGCTCCATTGAATACTTCCCTGGACCTGCTCCATTATCTAAAACATTTCCGGTTTTGGGTAAATATCTTTTGATATAATGCCAATTCACTTTAAACTCGATAGGTTCCCTGTCTAGCCTTCCCCACTCATCAAATTGATTATAATAGCGGATTATTTCATTCATCTTGACCTCACCTTTGCAACTAAATTTTATATATAATTCGATTGAACAATACAAATTACCTTTTTCTAAAATTCATTGTCTTACTCGTGACAGCCACAAAGAAATCAATACAGCAAAAGCTCACTTTGAAAAGAAAGAACTGAATTTTACTTTTCCACTAATAGACAAAGAAATGCTGACTCCCATCATCAAGGAAATAAAAATCATAAGGGGATAGTACTGGTAAATATAAAGGCTCAAGACAGTACAGAAGTTAAGATTAGACTGCAATAAAAACTGTTGGCAAAGCTGAAATATCAGTCTGCCAACAGTTTTTCCTTCGGAACCTATTATTGTAGTCTTGATTTACCCTTTGACTGAATCTAGAACAAAATCAGCTTTTTCAAGGTCATGCTTCCTTTGTTCATCTAAGTCATAGGCATGATACATTTCTTTTTTTATCATATATTGCGCAATCTTGTCATGTGTGTCGATTGCAATATCCAATTCACGGCGCAATAGCTTTTTCACAGAAGGAGTTGCTGTTTCTGTAATGGCCGTAGCCAGATTTCTCACACCTGCTTTAGCCGAAACAAGTAAATCAGTAGCGATTGCAAGGTCATCAAGCATCGGCATTTCAAGTTGTTCATTATTTGTTTCTTCTGATTTCTTTGAAGCCATTATCTCATCCTCCATTCTTTTTATGCGCTTGCATCCGCAAGTACTTTTCTCAAGTCCTTAATTGCTTTGGTCGATAGCTCTAGGTCTTCCTGGATTATTTCTTTTAGCTCCTCATCCTGAACTAGATCTACAAATAACTTACTCTTAGTAACACATGCTGTTTTAAAAATCAACACTTCATGTACTTCCAATTGTTCGTGCAGTGCAAGTTCCTTGGTTGCCATTCCATTACCTCCTAGCTCTGATATATTAAATCTTTACCCAGTCATATTTTTTTTAACCATAGATTAAGAATGTCATATAAATACTTCTATAAGAGCAAAAGCTAGAAGTATAACTATTAAAAGAAATGAAAAATTTCACAACAAAAAAACAGATAAAGAAAAGACACCTTTTCTTTATCTGCATATCATGCAAATTTATCTTTCCGTCATCTGCTTCCAGACGGAGCCTTTTGCTTCTTCCCCTTGCTCGATACGGGCGATGGCCATTTTGACTTGGAGTTTTACTTCAAATTCTTTGTCGTCTTCAGCTTCATGTAATGCAGGAAGACACGCCTCAGTCCCTGTTTCGAACAAGTACATTGCCGCGCGCCAGCGGACTAATTTATTTTTATCCTTTAATGCTTCAATCATGTACGGTTCAAATTCAACAAGTCCCAAGTCACTCATGCAGTCCCCTGCTGTCCGGCGAACTGCCGAGCTTTTATCTTTTAATGCGCGAGCTAGATATGGAACCACTGCCACATCTTCAATCATCCCTAAATACACTGTCGCCAGGCGGCGGATTGACATTTGCTCGTCTTCCAATGCTTTTTCCAGCAATGGTAAATCATCCACTTCCGGGTCAGGCAGTTGATCTAATAATTGGTAGCGTTTTTGCCAATCTTCTGCTGCCAGGTATTGCTCTAATGTAACTTTTTCACGCTCTAAAGTTGCTGTGTTTTTCTTGCTTGCCGCTTCCACAATTCGAGCTACTCGTTCCTCTGTATATGCAGCATTGATTTCCTCTAGTATTTCTTTTGCGATGTCTTCTTTTTCTCCATAGCGGACACCAAAATCAACCCATTTCCGTTCAAGCAGGTAGTTGTCATCAAATTTATCGACTTCTATCGATTGGAAGGCTTCTACAAATCGGTCCCCTGCTGAAACCCGATGCTCGATTGCAGAATCGAATACTTTTATTTGAAGTGGAAGGCCTCTGAACATTTGTACGTGAACGAACACTTCTCCAAAATGATCATCAGGCTGAGTTTCTTCTTGGCTGCTCGCCTCACCCTTCTCGCCCAGTGCCACACGCACACTCGCTAAAATCGGCTCCCATTGGAATTTCGCATTTCGTTCAACCGCTAAAAAGTCCGCAACATGGTAAACCCCTTTTACGCCTTCAATTTCTAAGATTGCCTTGATTTGCTCAGTGGCTCCTTCTGCATTTTCTTTCTTGTAATTAAAGGCTTTTCCAAATGGAAGCTCCTCGTTCACTACAATTTTCATCGAATTCGGACTTGGTGTTGGCTCGATTGTCACGATTTTCATACTATCTCTCCTATCCATTAACGATGTCGTCTAAATACGTCCATCTTTCAATTAAGCGTTCATACTCTTTATTTAACTCGTCCAGTTTTTCAGTTAGCTGCTGAAGCTTTGTATAATCTGCTCCTGCTGTTGCAATCCCGGCTTCAGTCGTTTCAATCTCTTCTTCTACTTTAGCGATTGTATCCGAAATGGTTTCCCATTCTTTTTGCTCTTTGAAGGAAAGCTTTTTCTTCTCACTCTTTGCTTTTTGCGGTTTCGGCTTCTCCACTTTCACTTCTTTTGCTTCCTCTTTTTGAGTTTGCTGTTGTTTTTCAAGATAATCGCTGTACACATCAAGGGTCTCTTCAACATTCCCTTGGCCATCTAGAATCCATAGCTTTTTCGCGATTCGGTCCAGGAAGAAACGGTCATGGGAAATCGTCAGGATTACCCCTGGGAAATGCTCGATAAAGTCCTCAAGAACT
>DAMDNS010000241.1:0-4904 GCA_032083605.1 Ureibacillus sp. | reverse complement strand
TAATTTTAGCAACCTGATCATTTATTTTTATTCAAAAAAATTAAAGCCGGTAAATTTCACCGGCTTTTTAATTTCAGATATTGGTTTTGACCCAGCCTTTTTCTACTTAATGTGCAGCAGTTTGTTCAGCTGTAACTAATATTCCATCTTTCTCCAAGACAGCCGTGATATGATTTGCATCAGGTTGTTCCAGAATAAAATCAGCAATTTTGTCTTCAAGCTGTTCCTGAATTACGCGTCTTAGCGGACGTGCCCCAAAGGCAGGATGGTAGCCAAGTTGCGCCAGTTTTTCTTTTACTTCTATTGTAATAGACAATTCCATATTCTGCTCTTTTAACGTTTCTTTCAATTCGTCAATCATTAAGTCAACAATCGTTAAGATATCCTGTTGATCAAGTGAATTAAATTCAATAATACTATCAAAACGGTTTAAGAATTCCGGTTTGAAGTATCCTCCCAATGAATCAAGAATACTTGTCTCTTTCCCTTCCTTGCTATTACCAAATCCAACATGAATTGCCTTGTGACCAACTCCCGCATTACTTGTCATGATAATAACGGAGTCTTTAAAGCTGACCACTCTCCCTTGACTATCCGTCAAACGACCATCCTCCAAAATTTGAAGGAACATGTGCTGAACATCCGAATGCGCTTTTTCAATTTCATCCAATAAAATAATACTATAAGGATTTCGGCGAATTTTTTCTGTCAGCTGTCCTGCCTCATCATGACCTACATAGCCAGGAGGTGATCCAATCAATTTTGAGACACTATGTTTTTCCATGTATTCACTCATGTCAAGACGGATCATGGAATCCTTCGAGCCAAACATTTCTTCGGCTAATGTTTTTGTTAACTCAGTCTTACCAACACCAGTTGGTCCCACGAAAAGGAATGAGCCAATTGGACGATTTTTCGTTTTTAAACCCGCTCGGCTGCGTCGAATCGCTTTTGCTACCTTCTCCACTGCTTTTTTCTGACCAATTACTTTTTTGTTTAAGTTTTCTTCCAATTCCTTCATTTTTTTCTGTTCGTCCTGCTGCAGTTTTCCAACGGGTATGTTTGTTTTTTGTTCAATAATTTCTTGAATATGATCAACTGTTACAATCGGTCTGTTTGAGCGATTCTCTTGTTTTAATGATTTTTCAAGTTTTGCTTCTTCATCACGCAGCTGGGCTGCCTTTTCATAATGCTCTTTTCTCAGCGCTTCTTCCATCTCTGCTGCAATTTCTTTTAAACGCTCTTCAGTTATTTCAAGGTTTTGATTATCTAAAGTTAGATTCAATTTTGAACCTACTTCATCCAGTAAATCAATTGCTTTATCCGGTAAGAAACGATCTTGGATATAACGCTGTGACAAAGTAACACATGCGCGAATTGCTTCATCTGAATAAATGACCTCGTGATAATCCTCGTATTTCTTCTGGATCCCTTTTAAGATATGAACTGCAGCTTCTGTTGAGGGCTCCTGAATTTGTACAGGCTGGAAGCGTCGTTCCAATGCAGAATCCTTTTCGATATGTCGGTATTCTTTTAATGTAGTGGCACCGATCACTTGCAACTCGCCCCGGGCAAGAGCAGGCTTCAAAATATTGCCGGCATCCATAGAACCTTCGGCAGAACCCGCACCGACAAGTAAATGAATTTCATCAATGAACAGTAAGATATTCTTGCGATCCTGCAAATCCTTTATTAATTGCTTCATTCGTTCCTCGAATTGGCCACGAATTCCAGTATTTGCAACGAGGGAAGCGACATCCAGCAAATAAACCTCTTTATTGCGAAGTTTACCCGGAACATCACCTTCAGCAATTTTCAAGGCCAGACCTTCAGCGATGGCAGTTTTACCTACGCCAGGTTCACCAATTAACACAGGATTATTTTTGTTTCTTCGATTTAAAATTTCAATGACACGCTTGATTTCTTCATCTCGCCCGATTACAGGGTCTACAAGTCCTGCTTTTGCCATATGCGTTAAATTTCGTCCAAACTGATCAATGAAGCCGTTCTGTCTATCTTCCCCTTCAGGCTTGGAAGAAATCTGAAAATCTTTTTCCTGGCCTGGAACGAAGTTATTTTTGTTCATAAATAGATTATCGAATGGGAAGCCAGGGAATGGGCTCATATTCATTCCAAGTCCTTTACCTAAGGCTTGCCCTTCTTTAGCATGACACTCATGACATAATTGCATTTCTATTCGTTGTCCATTTACATCTAATTTTATTAATACATTTGCTTGATTTTGATTACATTTTTGACAAAGCATGATAAATAACCTCCTATGTTTTTGACCATCTTTGACCTTGTGCCTTTATTATAGTTTGACCTTTCCTGACTTTCAAGTGTTTTGTTTTTAGTAATTGTTGCTAATGGAGGGAGAACTGTCGTATCTGTTCGTCCATTTTGATGACATCACTTTAATAAAGAAATATACGTACCTTGACCCGGCAACCTATACGAGAGCGAACATCCTCTTCCCAAATATGTTAAATTGTTTGCATCACATGAATTCCAATTAAAAAACTCGAATACATGAATCGTATTCGAGCCTCTATCTTCAATATTTTATTAAGCTTCTTCTAAAATCAACTCCGCAACACGTTTTACATTTATTGAGTGTATGTGGCAACAGCAGATGTATCATTAACATTCAACAATAAGAGGTTTAGTTAAAAAATATAAACACCAAATGATAAAGGAGTGGACTTCATCATTTGGTGAAAAAGGTGCTTAAAAAGAGTTGTGATTATTTTGCTAGATAGCCGCCTTCCACATCCACATCAGACCCTGTAATATAGCTCGAGCGTTCAGATGCTAAGAATAATACAGTTTCAGCAATGTCAGATGGTTCAGCATAGCGCCCTAACGGAACAGATTCGCGAACAGCCGCTTGGTAGCCCTCTGGATTATCCGGTGATAAAGTTGATTCTACCGAGCGCATGAATCGTGTATTCGTTGGACCCGGACAAATCGCATTGACACGAATACCAAATCCACTATATTCGATCGCGGCTGCTTTGGTTAAACCGATGACAGCTGCTTTTGAAGCGATATATGCGCTTGAAAAAGGAATCGCCGCTTTTGCACCAGCAGAAGCTGTATTAATAATTGTGCCAGCACGTTGCTCTTTCATTACGTTAAGGACATGTTTTAAGCCGAAGAATACACCTTTTACGTTTACATCCAACACTTGGTTTAAGCCTTCCTCTGAATAATCGCCTAAAAGTTGGAGTGGCCCTTCAATTCCAGCGTTGTTGAAGAATACATCGATGCCACCGAAATTTTCTGTTGTTTGTTTTACAAATTTTTCTACGTCAGCTTCTTTTGTTACGTTTGCTGAAATCAGCAAGTATTTTCCATATTGTAAGTCAAGCTCAGCTGCTGTTTTTTCTAGCGCTTCCATGTTTAAATCAACAAGTACAACGTTTGCGCCAGCCTCTGCGAATTTTTTACATGCTGCACGTCCAATCCCACCCGCAGCACCTGTAACGATTACAACCTTATTTAAAAAATCCATCATGAATTCCTCCTAAATTATCATTATATAGTGTTGATTAAGCGGTTTGTGACTCTTGTGCTACTACTTTTGCTTTTCTTGGATTTGTTTCGATGAGAATTGTTCCGATTATTGCACATGCACCGAACACACCAATGATCAGCATTAGGATAACTGAAATTCCTTTTGCATCAGCAAATGCTCCTGCAAAACCTACCATTAAAGAGCCGACTAATTGACCGATCCCTTGAATGAGCGATGTTACCGTTGTAGCTAGCTGTGGATTTACACTTTCAACTGGAATAATACTGTTGAAAATCGCTGTGATTGATAAGCAGACGCCTCCGAACGCTACATATAAAATAATGGCAATTGTGCTTCCACCAGAAATATAGAAGACGATTGGCGATAGAAGTGAGAAGGCATAGAAGCCGACTAATGCAGGTTTACGACCAATTTTATATGAAATTGCCGGGACAATAATTTGCCACAGAATCGTAACAGCACCTGAAAGTGTCATAACTAATCCCATTTTTTCTACAGATAAACCTGCACCTGCAGTTAAGTATGTTGGCATATACGTTAACGTAATCCAAACACCTGAAAAGGCAAGCATCGCGATAAATAGGCAAATCATTACATTGCGGTTTTTGACAATTTGTAGCCATACTGAACCTTTTGATTCACTTTGTTGTTCTGCTGAAGCCATTTCTGGTTCTTTTAAATAGAACATTAAGAATAATGAAACGATAAGTGTTGGGACGGCGATAATGAAAAACGTCATACGCCAGTTTGTCAATGAAGCCAATTGTGTTGCGATAATGGGTCCTAATGTAGAGGCGATAACGGCAGAACCTGCATATACAATCCCTACGTTGCGTCCGAATCGTTTCGGTACTGATATTGCTGTTAAAATGGTAATCATAATTGGTAAAACGGCACCCTCACAAATTCCTAGTAAAATTCGAACAATTATTAAGTATTCAAAAGAATTTGAGAATGTTGTTAAAATACAAAATATGGATGTTCCGACAGCTGAAATGATAAGCGCCATCTTTTTATATTGCATGCGATCGACAAGCATACCGATGATTGGCGCTGAAACAGAGAAACCAATCATTTGTGCCATACTAATTTGCCCGATTTGCGTTGTAGATAGTGATAGCTCTTCCGTAATTAATGGAAATAGTAAAGATAGGGCTGTCTGATCAAAAAATACAAATCCCCAGCATAAGAAAAACAACGTTAAAATGATTTTTTCATATTTACTCGAATGAGTCGTATTATTCATTATCATTTACACCGCTTTCAGTTTATTTCACGTTGCTTAATCAACTTGCAGCAATTGATATTTAATCCCTTTTATTAAAGCTTCTGAGCGTGTAGAAACATCTAATTTTGAGTATAT
>DAMDNS010000240.1:0-4911 GCA_032083605.1 Ureibacillus sp. | reverse complement strand
CCTCGGCATTCCTCTTGTTTACTATAAGTGGCTAGAACAGGTGGCAGAATTCAAATTTGTCACGGGAATCGGTTCAAAGCATATCATTCCAAAATTTGCGACGGCTATTTTTTCGGAGGAAACACAACAGTTTTTCTTGAAGGCTATGCCTCAAGGCTTTACATGGATTGGACTTCTATTGGTCATTGTTGGCTTGTTTACACTGAGATGGAAGAAGGAAGCTCCGATTATTGTATGGTTGCTGGCGATGGCGCTGGAGGTACTTACCATAGTCGCGGTAATTAAATTCAGATATTATCTCGTTTTTATTGGGCCACTTTTAGCAATACTTGCTGGGAAGGGCTTGGGGGTAATGCTGAAATGGAAATATGGCATTGTTCCGGTTACGGTGTTGATTGCTGCAATGGCTTTCAATAGCTATTCGGTTATCAAGCCTGATATGGTCGAGAAAGTAGAGATTTTAAAGCAAGCAGGGTATGTGAAAAAATATACCGACAAAGAAGATTTAATCGTAATAGGTACATTTTCGCCTGAGCTCATCAATGCAAGTGATCGAAAGGGCTGGAGGGCAAATATAGATTATTACGACTACATCCCGCGGGAACCGGAGGCAGAAATTCAATATTACATTTCTCGTGGAGCAAAGTATTTTATTCCCCTTAAAGGCTTTATTTATGGGGATGAAGGCCAGGCTTATCGAAAGTATCTGGAAGAAAACTTCAAAAAAGTAGAAGTTATTGAAGATAGCCGGTATTCCTTTTATGAGTTAACTGAAAAGTAGACTGTTCCTCCATTAAAATAAGGGACAGTCTACTTTTTGGTTGCATATTACTTATTTAAGACAATAACGCCAACGATTATCAAGGAAACCCCCATAACCTTCATCAAAGAAAATTGTTCGTTGAAGAGGAAATAAGAAAGAACTACCACGTTAATGTAACCTAAGCTTACCATGGGATACGCATAGCTAAGGTCCGATTTTGTGAGCACTTTAATCCAAAGCAGGAAGCTCGAGCCAAATAAAATCAAGCCAATGAGGATTTCAGGTATCTTAATAATTCGAAAAATATCATAAAAAAATGTATTCCATGCTAAAGATAAAGTTCCTAACTTGTTGGCACCTATTTTTAATATGACTTGACCCAATGAACCTAAAAAAACGGAAAGCAGAATGGTTATGAGATTACTCATAATTTTTCCTTCTTTGGTTCAGTAAGGGGGGCTGTTTCACTTTGGTTAGTAATTTAAAATAGCCGGAAATGGTCCTGGCAACCCGCATCTTGCTTGCGGTTTCTTTTAGGTTGTACTCTAATACGAGCGGATATTCCCCGGCTTTTACGCCAATTTTGCTAAAGCGAGCGAGTATTTCGACCATGCATTCAAAACCATTAGATGTAATCACTTCATCGTCGTAATAGTGAAAGGCTTTTCTCACATAGCTAAGGCGGTATGCGCGGAATCCGCAGGAATAATCCGAAATATTGGTAATCGGGTAAAATAATTTAAAAAATAATTTGGCACCACGGCTATAGAACTTCCTTGATAAGGAAAGGCCAATTTCCTTCCCGCCAGGAGTAAATCGTGATGCAATCACAATATCAAGCTGCTCGTTTTCGAGTTTAGCAACAAGTGATGGAATGATAATTGGGTTGTGCGTATTGTCCGCATCTAAGGTGATGAGCACATCATGGTCATCGAAGTGTTCTAAACAATAGTGAAATAATGTTTTCATTCCTTCCCCGAGCCCCTTGTTGACAGGGTGATCGATGGAGGAAACAAAAGGATATTCACTTGCGTATTGCTTTAGGACCTCGCCCGTACCGTCCGTACTTCCATCATTCACAACAACTACGTTAAAATTGCCATCGAATTTATCATACAGCACGACCAGCTTATCCAAAAGCTTGGGAAGAGCAGATTCCTCATTATACGCAGGAAGACCAACAATAATTTTTCGCATATATAACATCCTTAAAATCTATAGTCAACAATCCTCATGCAACTAGTGTTTTCCATAAATGTACTATCTTATACAAAAGTGCCCAGATGCAATTGTGTGTGGACCAGGTCCGCAAACAATTCTGAAAATTGATATGACCAGGCAAGCAGGTTTTATTCTAAAAGAATTTGGGAAGCCTTTATAAAAAGGAGGTTATTCCTAAATGAAAAAGTTACTTATGATGATGTTTTTAAGTGTATCAATGTTCTCTTTGGCGGGTTGTGGCGATGAAGAGCCTGAAGATGGGGAGCACATTGAGGATGTAGAAGAAGAAGATGAAATCGGTGACGGCGAAGTGGATGATGAGTAATTGCTAGACATTTCGAAAACCTCTGACGCAATTTTACTAATTGTGTCAGAGGTTTTATTATTTTCAAATATTTAAGAGGTTTATTTGAAGGTATTTCTTTCCAAGATATTGAATCGTTAAAAAGATAAAGAATGATTGGAAAGGCGGAAATGGATGAAACGCTTATTGTTTGTGGGAGGGATTTTGTTAGTCGCAGTTTACTTTATCTATATAAACTATAGATCGCAACCCGTGAAGTTAATGGACGTTGCTGATGTAATAGGGGTGATAGATGAAACGTCATTATCCCACATGTTCTTAGTCTCATACCCTGAAGAAGAAGTTTACGATACAAGAGATAAGGAAGAAATTCAGAAGGAGTTAGAAGTTTTTCTTAACATGGAAGTGCGTAAGGTGAAAAAAGTAAAAGAAACAGAAAAGTATCATAAACTCACTTTTGATAATGATGAGGGGTATCAAATGCAATTGATACTTTACGAAAATGGCACTGGCAGCATATCTAGCAATTATTTAGGAGTAATTGGTTCAACAGCATCTCTAGAAATCGTCGATGAAACCTTTAAGGAGCATATTCAGCCTTTGCTTTTGAAGGACAATTGAGTGTGGACCAGGTCCGCAAACAATTCAGAAAATTGAGCGCGTGTATTTTAAGTGATGGGGGATTTGAGATGAATAGGGAGTTCGAGGAGAAGGTTAAAGGGGCGTTTGGCAAAACGGGTGAAGAGTGGTTGAGTCAATTGCCTGAGAAGCTAATGATGATTTGCAAGGAGTGGGGATTGACGATAGAAGGGGAGCCCTCCAATTTATCCTATAATTACGTAGCTTTCGTAAGGGATGAGACGAACCAATCACTAGTTTTGAAAGTGGGGATTCCTGGGTATGATTTTTCGAATGAAATCCAGGCGACGAGAGAGTTTCAGGGAGATGGCTTCGTAAGGTTACATAAATTTGATGATAAGCTGGGGAGCATTTTACTTGATCGACTAGAGCCGGGTAGGACATTAAAAACAGTGGACAAGCAACATCAAATCGGTATTTATCTGGATTTGTGGAATCGAATAAATAGACAGCCATCACTAGAATTACCCCATATACATAATTGGTTTAATGCGTTATTAAACCCGTTTGAAAATGATTTGATTACGAAAGAGCAAATCGAGACAGCGCTCCGCTATAAAAAGGAAATCGAAGACACTTCAGTCGAAAATGTCCATCTACATGGGGATCTGCATCAAGACAATATCTTATTTGACGAGGAAATGGGCTGGCTGGCAATCGATCCAAAAGGGGTTCAGGGTGATGCCTATTTCGATTACATTTCGTTTTTATTTAATGATTTAAACGGAGATTTGGACTTGCTGGAAATCCGAGTGAGGTACATAGCAAAGAAGCAGGGATTGGACGAACAGCGATTAAGAAAAGCAGCAGTGGCACTTCTAACAGTACAAGTTCTTTGGGCGCTTGAAGACGGGGCAGAAGATGTAAAAGAAATGTATGAGGTTTTGAAGTATTTGAGCGAGGAGTACCAGGTCCGCAAACAATTCTGAATTTTGCAGGGGATAGGATGCTTTTAATTCAGGTTCAATTACATGCCACAATTATGCCAAGATAGTATAATGGGGGGCGAAAGTATAAACTGCATTGAAGGGAGCCGATTACATGGCACAGTCTTTACAAGGAAAAGTTGCATTTATCACAGGGGGAGCAAGAGGGATCGGTAAAGCTACAGCGATTGCTTTAGCGAAAGAAGGCGTAAATTTAGGAATCATCGCTAGAAATGAAGCTAGCTTAAAAGAGGTTGCTCCAGAGCTTGAAGCTTTAGGTGTAAAAGTTGCCTATGCAGCGGCGGATGTTTCATCTCTAGAGCAAGTTGAAGCAGCAGTAGCATCCATTACGAGCGAAGTAGGAACTGCGGATATACTAATCAACAATGCAGGGATTGCTACATTTGGTTCAGTTTTAGACATGGAGCCGGAAGAATGGGAAAAAATGATTGATGTAAATCTGAAGGGTACATATTATGTGACTCGCGCGGTACTGCCTCAATTACTCGATAAAGAGAATGGCGACATCATCAATATTTCATCAACGAGCGGCTTAAGCGGGGCAGCGACTTCAAGTGCATATAGCGCATCGAAATTCGGTGTCATCGGCTTTTCAGAATCATTGGCACAAGAAGTTCGCCGCAATAACATTCGCGTAACGGCATTAACGCCAAGTACGGTAGCGACTGATTTAGCAGTGGAAACGAACTTAATCAAGGAAAACGATGAATCTAAGCTAATGCAACCTGAAGACATTGCAGAAATCATCGTTAACCAACTAAAACTAAATCCACGTATCTACGTGAAAACAGCAAGTGTCATTGCTACAAATCCATTTTAATTAGCGGCTAGAAGCAATTGACTAAACGAAGGCCCACTATCATTTATTCATGGATAGTGGGCTTTTAATATGGTTAAAGTGCCCAGCACACATTAAATTTACGGATAATTCTGAATAGTGTATGAATTGTTCTGGTACCTGGTACACAAACAATTTATTTGAAGTTGTTATTTTCTTGTTTTTCACGTTCTTTTTTAAGTTCTTCAAATCTCTTCAT
>DAMDNS010000239.1:0-4956 GCA_032083605.1 Ureibacillus sp. | reverse complement strand
CTGCGCTGCTAATGATTGATGTTACGATTTGGGAAATCCTATGGGTAGTGTTTACCGCATTGATGGGTATGATTGCAATAGGAGCGGGAATTATCGGTTACTGGTATCGTCGTATCAACTGGATCGAGCGCTTAATTGTTTTAGCATCTGGATTAGCGATGATTTACCCAGAATCTTTCTCGGATTTTGCAGGACTAATCGTATTCGGTATTATGTTCCTGCTCCAACTAGCAACAAAGGATAAAGGCAATAAACCGAACAACAAAAAATTAAATACCGCTACAAACTAATAATTCAATGAGCTGGTATCCTAAATGATGCAAGCTTCAGACTGTAGACAAACTCGGGAAGTGCGAGGTGTCTACAGTCTTTTTCTTTTTATAATAGTGGAGGAACACTTCTTATACAGGGAATGAAACGTGGTGTAAGCGCAACTGCAGCTCGAAGCGCGGTTCACTTGAAAAATTTTATAAACTCGTATTGTTTTACGTTATTAAGTCCAGGTTTAATGTAAAAGAATTATTGATTTTGTAAATAGTTTTGAATTGTAATTGTATTTCGTTCCTGCCTTTTTTACACTAAAGAGAAAGTAAGGAAATTTCGACAATGATATGCAAAAAAATGATTTAACTGGAGGTAAGCATGAAAAAAAGTATAGCAGTGGATATGGATCAGGTATTGGCCGACTTTTTAGGAAAGGCATCAAGAGCATGTCAGGAGAGATTTAATATCTCTATTTCCAGGGAAGAGTTTGATGTGGCCAAGTTGGAAGTACATCATCCGGATCTTGTAAAAGAGTTTTTTGCACTGATTAATGAACCCGATTTTTTCCGTGACTTCGAATTGGAGGATCCAGACGCTGTTCCGGTGTTAAAAGAACTTAGTGAGCATTATGAGATTTACATTGCTACAGCTGCAATGGATGTGCCGGGATGCTTTAATGCGAAATATGAATGGCTACTCGAACACTTCCCATTCTTAAATCCGGAATATTTTATTTTCTGTGGGGACAAAAAGGTTGTTAAAGCAGATTACCTTATAGATGATAATATAAAACAACTGCACTCCTTTACTGGGGAAGGAATCTTATATTCTCAGCCTTATAATAAAAATTGCACTGAATTTAAAAGAGTTCATAATTGGAAGGAAATCCGGAATCTATTTTTACCTGTGAAGCAATAAGCTGATTTTCTGGGTAAAGGAGCATCACTCTAGTAGATTAACTGATTTTCAGAGGTGATATTGTGGGGAATATTGAGATACGGGATTTTTTGATTGAGACAATACAAAATCATGACTGTGATAAAAATAGAAAACTACCGAGCGAAAATAAATTGGCAGAGAAGTTTGATATCCCTCGGAAACGAGTGCGAGATGTGTATTTGAATCTTGAACAGATGGGCATGATTGAGTCCAAGCAAGGAATTGGGCACTTTATCAAACAAAAACGCAGACTGCTGGATATCGTCTTGACAGGGGATGTCAGTTTTAGCGAAAAAATGAAGCAGCAAACAAAGGAATATACTTCGGTTCTAACTAGGCTAGAGCAGATAGAGCAGAAGGATTTTCCGCATATTGAATTTGAAGGCAGCCAAATTCTATATATTGTGGAAAGGCTGCGTTATATAGATGGGGAACCAGCTGCGCTTCACCGTTCTTACGTAAATGGTGAAAATTTTCCTAATATCAAACAAGAATCAAATCAATTAACCTCTATTTATCAATTTTATAAATCCCAGGGAATAGAAAGCTTTGAAAGCAAATTTACCAGACTTTCAACGATGTTTCCTGGAAAGTATGAACGGCTGATGCTTCAATGTGAAAACCTAGTGCCGATTATTTTGGTTGAATCTGATAATTGGGACAAAGAACATAATATTCAATTAGAATATACGGAGATTTTGTACCGAAGTGATCGTTTCTCTTTCCAGTTGAAAAATGAAATTGCACTGATCCTCGAGTTCATCTCTATTCAAATTAAAAATAGATTAATTGGAAGCAGAAGCAGATAAAACAGTCACGGTAGGGTCCCTCTTGATAGGAGGGGCTTTTTTGTTTTTAAGGAAATGGGGAATTTCGCATAGTGGATAACTTTTTGATACCAGGATCTAGGGTGCGTATTTACAAAGGGGGGATTCAGTGAAAACAATAGAATAGGGTACTTTTTGGAACAGGAGGGTTCGCTCTTATAGGTTAGGAAGTCAGATTAAGCACCTGATCCGATAATTAGACGGAAAAATTCCGCTTAATTAGAAAATAACATAAAAAATAGCATGAATAGAGGGAGATATTCCGCCTATCGACCCGAAAGAGGAGAAAAGGAAGGATTTTTCTATGTATAGTCGGAAATTCTCCCTTTATTTACCCCTGATACGCTGTCCATTTTGCATATAACCGGAAAAAATCTGCTTATTTTCCTTTTAGGACTTTGTGCTTTTATATATTTAACATAAAAACCTGCCACCGAACTCTTTTCAATATTTTTTAATGTATCCTTCCAACCCCTTGAGACAAAGTGAATCATCATGATTCCGACACTCCTTGTTAAATAATAGAATATTTCATTTTAGTATAAATTCTTATCGGTTAAATCGCTTAGTTCCTCTCAAACAAATTTCGACAAAAATGGACGAAAAATTATCACAAAATGAGATGATTTTAATATCTTTTTTGCATATTTCCGTAAAACAGGTTGTATTCAACAGAAGAAATGTGTATGATATAAAATATCAGAAAATTCAAATAAAGAGGTGTTTAATGTTGATGAACCTATTATTTTCCAAGTTTGAAACCTATTTATTAGATGAGGAGCATGAAATCGAAAAACATCAGGACCAAATAGAATTTGCTTATGAAGAGAAAGGAAATCATGAGGAATATCCACCGGGATTCTTCTCGGAACTGTAGATTAGAAACTTTATAAGTGAAAATTTCTATATCCTATAAAAGGTGCGTGAAACTTTGCGATAATCATATTGGGCTCCTTAAATGAGGTAACATAAAGCTGTAAGCAAATGCAGGTTGAAATTTGATGACGGCAAACTCCATAGGGGAAATTGCCGTTTTTTTCATTACACAAGGATGTCAGTTTTCTAAATTTTGGTTTATAGGCAGAAGTGGTTAATTATTAACGTTTACTTATGTATAATAGAGTAAGTTAAATATAAATTTGAGGTGTGAAAAATGGGCCAGGTAAAGACTTGCGAAGAGGTTATCTATGGATGGTTTGATCATTTTCATGCACATCCGGAAGTTAGCTGGAAAGAAGTAGAAACGACGAAGAAAATTGCATCGATTTTAGATGATATGAATATAAAATATAAATTATTTTCGGATGTAACAGGTCTTGTTGCGGAAATAGGCGAAGGCGAAGAAGTAATTGCAGTGCGTGCTGACATAGATGCGTTATGGCAAGAAGTAGATGGAGCAATGCGTGCGAACCATTCTTGTGGACATGATGCAAATATTTCAATGGTGCTGGGAGCACTTCTTCAACTAAAAGATGAATCATTGAACAGGCGTATACGCTTTATCTTCCAGCCGGCAGAGGAAACTGGCGGCGGAGCTATTGAAATGGTAAAGCAAGGCGTAATCGATGATGTATCCTATTTATTTGGCGTACATCTAAGACCAATAGAAGAATTGCCATTAGGAAAAGTTACACCTGCTATTCATCATGGAGCAGCGATGTTCTTAAAGGGAACAATTCAAGGGGTTGATGCACATGGGGCAAGACCGCATCAAGGAAAAAATGCCATTGATGTCATTTGTGCCATTCAACAAATGCTGAAAAATATTTATATCAATCCATTCGAGGTTTATAGTGCGAAGTTGACAAAGATTGTAGCAGATGGGGGAAGTACGAATATTATCCCTGGAAACGCAACATTCTCAATGGATATTCGTGCACAAAAGAATGCCGTTTTAGAAGAGCTTCAGAAAAAAATTGATGAAGGCTTTAGAGCAATAAGCAGTATGTTCGGTGTGGATTTAAAATGGGATTGGCTAGATCGAACACCAGGTGCGGAAGTTTCTGAAGAAGCCACACAAATTGCCAAAGATTCCATTATTGAAGCTTTGGGCGCGGAGCATTTAGAGGGCCCAATTTTAACACCTGGCAGTGATGATTTCCATTATTACACAGTACTAAGACCTAACCTGAAAGCAGCCATGATTGGAATAGGGGCAGATTTAGCACCAGGACTTCATCATCCTAAAATGACTTTTAACAAGGAAGCTTTAATTACAGGTGCAAAGGTGTTAACTGCTACTTTACGTAAAGCGGCAAATACAAAATAATAGATTCATAGAAACTAGAGGGAAGTAAACATGATGAAAATTAAACAGGTTGAAATCTTTGCAGTAAATTTACCATTAATCAAACCATTTATCATTAGCTATGCAACATACCCAAACATTGAATCCATCATTGTTAAAATTACAACGGAATGTGGATTGGTTGGCTGGGGGGAAAGTGTTCCAGATGAGCATATTACAGGGGAAACTCCGCATTCAACCTATGCCATGCTGAAGAATACATTGGCACCCTTAATGATTGGACAAAACCCGATGGAGTTTGAAAAAATCCATGAGTTAATGGACCAAAAAGTTCACAGAGCACCAGCAGCAAAAGCGGCAATCGATATCGCGTGCTTCGATGTGGTAGGAAAAAAATTGAACGTGCCAGTATATCAATTATTAGGTGGACGTTACCATGAAAAATTCCCGGTAACCCATGTTCTAAGTATCGACGAACCTGAAAAAATGGCAGACGAAGCAGAGCAAAAAGTGGAAGAAGGATACACTTCCTTCAAAATGAAGGTTGGCCAAGATGTACTGGGGGATGTAAAGCGAATTAAAGCTGTACGTGAACGTGTTGGTGAAGAAATCGCTATCCGAGTTGACGTGAACCAGGGCTGGGTAAATAGTGCCAATACACTTCAAGCAGTCCGTCAC
>DAMDNS010000238.1:0-4957 GCA_032083605.1 Ureibacillus sp. | reverse complement strand
TTCTAATGCAGATTTACGACGTGTGAATTCTCGTGCTTTTTTGGCTGCCACTCGGGCACGAGCTGCCATTAACCCTTTTTCGATAATTTTACGTGCAACAGCAGGGTTTTCTAACATAAAGCGTTCGAAGCCTTCCGAGAATAGAGAATTTGTAATTGAACTTACTTCCGAGTTTCCTAGCTTTGTTTTTGTTTGCCCTTCAAATTGAGGCTCCGGATGCTTCACCGATACGATTGCTGTTAAACCTTCACGAACGTCCTCACCAGAAAGGTTTGTATCTGAATCCTTTAACATACCATTTTTACGTGCATAATCATTGATTACACGTGTCAGTGCCGTTTTAAATCCAGATTCGTGGGTACCACCCTCATAAGTATTGATGTTATTGGCAAAAGAATAAATGTTCGATGAGAAGCCCTCGTTATATTGCATGGCAATTTCAACTGCAATTCCTTCTTTTTCGCCTGTTACATCAATTGGCTCATGAATCGGTTCTTTTGATTTATTTAAATGCTCTACATATTCACGAATACCACCTTCGAAGTGGAAGCTATCAGAACGTAATTCTTCTTCACGTTCATCTTTTATCGTAATACGAATACCACGATTTAAATAAGCCAATTCTCGAATACGCGTAGCTAATATGTCATATTCATAAACTGTTGTTTCCTTGAAAATTTCCGGATCTGCTTTAAAACGTGTTGTTGTACCTGTTTCATCAGAATCACCAATTACTTTTATAGGCTGAACTGTTTGACCACGTTCAAATTTAATGCTGTGAATATGACCATCACGTTTTACATACACTTCTGTTTCAAGGGATAATGCGTTCACAACAGAAGCACCTACACCATGTAGACCACCTGATACTTTATATCCCCCACCACCGAATTTACCTCCGGCGTGTAAAACAGTCATAATTACTTCAACAGCTGGCATACCCATTTTTTCTTGGATACTAACTGGAATACCACGGCCATTGTCTTCTACGCGAATCCAGTTATCCTTCTCAATGGCAACAGTAATATGATCACAGTAACCTGCTAATGCTTCGTCAATACTATTATCCACGATTTCCCAAACTAAATGGTGAAGCCCTTTAGAGCTTGTGGAGCCGATATACATCCCTGGACGTTTTCGAACAGCCTCTAAACCTTCTAAAACCTGAATCTGATCGGCATCATATGCTTGTTGTACTTGTTTCTCTTCTAAAGCCACCATATTCACCTACTCTTTCATTACCTCAGTATGTGTCAAAAATAAAAAGCTTTAACAATATATCTAAAACTTTCTATACATAATTTTAGATTTCTCGACAAAACTAACGACCATTCACACTTTTTCTCCTATAACGAAGTTGCGATAGGTAGAAATATGAAATGGTCAGACCCTAATTCCTAAATATAATTAACTTTCTATTGCACCCTGTTTCACGTGAAACATCTTAGCATGCTGTATTGTTTCATGATGAATCCCATCAACACTTGTTGTTGTGACAAACGTTTGCACTTCACCTTGAATGGTATTTAATAAATGTGATTGGCGATAATCATCCAACTCAGACAATACATCATCTAAAAGCAGGATTGGTGCTTCTTTTGTTTCTTGTTTAATTAACTCGATTTCAGCAAGTTTCAAGGATAAGGCTGTTGTGCGTTGCTGCCCCTGTGAACCATAAGTTTGAACATCATAGTCATTTACAAAAAATTGTAAATCATCTCGATGTGGCCCAACTAATGTGACGCCTCGTTCAAGCTCTCGCTTTTTAACTTCTGCCAGTTTTTTTTCAAGATATGTAGCCATCTCTTGTTCAGACCATTCTGGATTTAATCCTGTAGTTGCTCGATACTTTATGGTTAATTTTTCAAGACCGCGCGAGATGCCGGAATGTATTTTTTCAGCCCACTCCTGTAAAAGATCGATAAATTGAAGTCTTTTACGAATAATTTGGACAGCTGCATGAATATATTGCTCAGTATATATAGCAAATAAAACATCATCGATTTGCTGTTTCCCTTGATTGATCTTCAGCAAATGATTTCGCTGTTTTAATAGTTTTTGAAATGTAAGCAAATCATGTAAATAGACAGGAGATATTTGGCCAATCTCCATATCAATAAAACGACGTCTTATTTGAGGGTTTCCTTTTACAACATTCAGATCCTCCGGTGCAAACATGACAACGTTCATTTGCCCAATATAATTACTTAATTTCGTTTGTTCCAAATGGTTTACTTTTCCTTTTTTACCTTTTTTGGTAATTGATAGTTCCATAGGAATGTTACCATAACGATTTTTTACAACACCCTCTATTTTACCATAGTCTGCTTCCCAACGGATTAATTCTTTATCGTTACTTGTACGATGAGATTTAGCCATTGCTAAAACATAGATCGATTCCATCACATTTGTTTTGCCTTGAGCATTTTCACCAATGAACACATTAATTTTAGGTGAAAAATCTAATTTTAATGATTCATAGTTACGATAATTTGTAAGATTTAAATGCTCGATAAACATTTAGTTTTCCCCGTTCTTATTAACGATGATGAATCTTCCACAGCCAGGAATATTAATAACATCGCCATGTCGTAATTTGCGTCCACGTCGTTGATCAATTTCCCCGTTTACATAGACATCATTTTCATGAAGGAACCATTTAGCCATGCCACCTGAACTAATGGCGTCTGTTATTTTTAAAGCTTGACCAAGTGTAATAAACTCAGTATCAATTACAATTTCATCCAAAGTATTTCATCCTCCGTTACACGTACATCTATCCTTCTATCATACCTAAAATCGAACAAAAAATCCAAAGAAAGCAGAAATAGTCGCTCATTCTATCGAAAAAAAAGTCAAAAAGTATGAGAAAATGACAAATTTCGTCAATCGAATCAAGATAGGCCAAGCTGGTTTATACAAACTTGGCTTTAGAAAAACTTAACTGGGCCTATTTGGTTCGGTTTGTTGTCATTTCTATGCGGAATTCTTTTAAAGCACAAAAAAAGAGCGCCTCTTAAATTTTGAGACGCCCCATCCAATCTTCATATCAAGCCAGTCATACATATTATGTTCTTAAGAAGGTCAAAAATTAATAAGTTCGTACAGGTAAGATTAATTGTAAAATTGCATCATCATGTACTGAACGTAAAATGAATGGACGCATTGCTCCAGTAAATTGAATCACTACATCTTGTCCATCGATTGCCTTTAACGCTTCCATCATGTACTTCGCACTGAAGGAAATTTTTAAATTTTCCCCTTCAAGTGTTTCTACTTGAATTTGTTCCTCTACTTTACCGATTTCTGGTGAGTTTGATGAAATCTCGACAATATTTCCGTCAAAAGTTTCAAAACGTACAACATTATTACGATCTTCGCGTGCTAATAGAGATGCACGATCGATTGCTTGTAATAATGATTTGCCATTAATCGTGATATTCGTTTTATATTCTTCTGGAATTAAACGGGATGTTTCAGGATAGTTCCCTTCTAAAAGACGCGAGAAGAATAATACATTATCTGCTTTGAATAAAACCTGTTGGCTTGTTATAACAATTTCAACTGGATTTGTTGATTCATCAAGAATTTTATTTAACTCATTTAGGCTTTTACCTGGAATTACAACTGAATTTACATCCGTCGGCAATTGTTCAAGCGTTGTTTTTCTTCTTGCCAAACGGTGACTATCTGTTGCGATGCAGATTAATTCATTATCGTTAATTTGCCAATTCACGCCAGTTAATACCGGACGGCTTTCAGAAGTTGCTACTGCAAATACTGTTTCGCGGATAATTGACTTTAATAAATCTGCAGGCATAGTAAATTGCTGGTCCGTCGATACTTCAGGCAGCAATGGATATTCAGATGCATCGGATCCGATAAGGTGGAATTCGGATTTACCTGAACGAATATGTGTTTGTAATCCATTAGAGACTTCAATTTCAACATCATTTGTTGGTAATTTACGAACAATTTCGTTAAACATACGTGCTTGTAATACAATCGATCCAGTTTCAGAGATATTGATTAGTTGATCTCCATTTTCTTCGACTGGTATAAAAGTTTGGATTGTAATATCAGCATCACTACCTGTTAATGTCATTCCTTCGCTCGTTACATCAATTTTTATCCCCGTTAAAATTGGAATCGTTGTTTTTGAGCTTACGGCTTTCATGACATTGTTTAATCCGTCTAGTAAACGATCTCTCATAATATCAAATTTCATCGTTATACCTCACTTATTAATAATATTATTTTTAAAAGATATTAATAGATATAGTAATAGGGCCTGTGGATTTGTGTATAACTTATTCAAACATGCATTAGATCAAACTATCCACATGTTGATAAGTTGTGGATAAAATTGTGTGGAATTCTATTATTTATCCACAAGTTTATTTGCCTAACATACTACGAATTTGTTTAATATCTTGTTGAAGTAGCTGATCTTCTTTTAATAGTTTGACGATTTTTTCATGAGCGTGAATAACAGTTGTATGGTCACGCCCTCCAAATTCATCTCCAATTTTAGGCAATGAGAAATCTGTTAATTCTCGAGATAAATACATAGCCACCTGTCTTGGGAAAGCAATCGATTTTGTCCGTCTCTTTGCTGAGAAGTCCTCTAATTTAATATTAAAGTGCTCTCCTACCGCTGTTTGAATATCCAAAATTGTTATCATCCGTGGTTTTGCATTGGGAATAATATCTTTTAATGCGGCTGCAGCAAGGTCCGTAGAAATATCCTGATTTACTAGAGACGAATACGCTACAACGCGAATTAAAGCACCTTCCAATTCACGAATGTTTGTATCAATTTGATTGGCAATATAATGCATGACTTCGTTCGGGATATTCAGTCCGTCTGCCTTTGCCTTCTTACGAAGAATCGCAATACGAGTTTCTAAATCCGGTGGGGTAATATCTGTAATTAGGCCCCATTCAAAGCGAGAAC
>DAMDNS010000237.1:0-4962 GCA_032083605.1 Ureibacillus sp. | reverse complement strand
ATTTCGTATTGATGATTCTAGGTAAGAAATTCGCCATTATTTCAAGACGCTATGAAGCCATTACCTTAATCGACTTCCTGAAAAAGCGTTATGACAGTAATGTAGTGGTGTTAATTTCTGCGTTAAGTATTATTGTTTTCTTATTTGCTTCGATGACAGCTCAATGGGTTGGGGGAGCACGACTAATCGAGTCATTGACAGGACTAAATTACACTGTGGCTCTCCTTATATTTGCGGTAACGGTTCTTGTTTATGTAATTATTGGTGGCTTCCGAGCAGTCGCTTTAACCGATGCATTACAAGGAACAATCATGATTATTGGAACGGTAGTATTATTAGTTGGAACTATTATTGCTGGTGGAGGAATTGAAAATATAATGGGCTCGCTATTAAATGAAAGCCCGCAAATGCTCTCCCCATTTGGTTCGGACGGTTCTCTTACACCTTTGTATGTATCGACCTTCTGGATATTAATAGGTCTTGGTGTCATCGGATTACCTCAAATAGCCGTTCGTGCAATGAGCTACAAGGATTCAAACAGCCTGCATAAAGCAATATTGATAGGAACGATTGGAATTGGCACCATCATGTTCGGTATGCATTTGATTGGTGTCTTGGCACGCCCTGTAATGCCGGGTATAGAGATTGCCGATAAAGTCATGCCAACCTTAACTTTGGAAGTTCTGCCACCGGTTCTTGCTGGAATCGTTCTTGCTGCACCAATGGCGGCTATTATGTCTACAGTCAATGCTTTACTTATGCTGGTGAGTTCAACTGTAGTAAAGGATGTCTATCTTAATTTCATTAATCCGAATGCGTCAGAAAAGCAAATTAAAGCACGAAGCTTTTGGGTTACTACAATTATAGGACTAGCAGTAGTAATGCTTTCTTTAAGTCCACCGGATTTGTTAATAATGCTTAACCTCTTTGCTTTTGGCGGCTTGGAATCGGCCTTCCTATGGTCGGTGGTCTTTGGCCTATATTGGAATAAAGCAAACAAATACGGTGCTATTTCTTCAATGATTGTTGGATTAGTTTTATATATTTCCATTTATCAATTAGCACCGAATATATTTGGTATGCATTCGGTAACGCTTCCTGTTATTGCATCCTTGATTACATTTGTCATAGTTAGCTTAGCAACTCAGCACAAAACTATAATAAATACGAACTACTGAAATATAAATTAAATATTTAGTTTTCTTTTAAGATATGTTAAGGTCTAAGTATCAGATGGGCCATTCTTATATGAAATGATCCGTAGTGAACGCTGTAGAAAGGGGTCGTTTCAATATGACAAAAGATATCAAAGCACAATACAATGGAATTATTTTATTAACTGGATACCTTCAAAGGGTGTTCGTTGCTGAAACAATTTTAGAGCGTATTGGTGAACCTTTTGATCAAAAACGATATGATCAAGCCAAAACACTATTAGATGAAGCCTACACGGTTATCCCGGTTATAGAAGAGACTAAAACTGTAACATTGGAACAAAAAGAGAAATTTAAATTCATTGCCGAGCAAGCAGAACAGTTAATCCAGGGTTACTTTAAAGAGCTTCCATTAACGTTTAAAGAGAAGCTTGCGATCGTCGGATCTTCATTATATGCAGAACAGCATGTTAACGCAGGCATTGTTCGTCTTGGAGAATTGTTTGAAATTGAAGTGAATAAAGATTTCCATCAGCGTATGAAATTCTATGAACAACGTACCAAGATGATTGATTATCTAGTATTTACTCTAAATCAAAACGAAATGCCGGAGGAACAATTTATGAAGCCGATTGACCCTTGGTTTAATGACGTGATGAGAAATAAGGATTTTATATTAGGGGATTTTAAACAAATCGCAGCTTTATTAAATTAAAAATTAAAACAAAAAAGCTGATTGGAAGGTACTTGACATCCAATCAGCTTTTTATTATTCGTAAAAGACTTTATCGAGATTATATTTTGCTCGAAGTGTATTAATTGCATATGTTTCGTAAATTTCACGTTCCATCGGATCTTCCACTTCATATACTTCAATTTTATAGATTTCGTCACGGTATTTTTTCATTGGCGACACATTATCTTCAAAGTGTTTTTTGATTCGTTGACGAATTTTACGAGCCTTTCCAACAAATAGTACTTCATTTGCTTTGTTATAGAAAAGGAAAAAACCACCCTTGTCACGAGTAATCTTATGAAAATCGATAAATCCGTGGAAAGGAGTAATCGGCACATCGCCATCCTTTAAAACCTGTTCACGTTGATAGATAACCAAATTCGGTTTCGGTAATTCAATTTTAATCAAAATAGTTCACGTCCTTCATATGAATAGAGTTCCATGCTACCATAAATACCAATGAATTGCTAGAAAGGAAACAATAATCAGGGTATTTCATTTTCATGCTTTACTTATTATTAACAAGAGAAGAATTGGTTATAAATGAATTAGGTGAAAATGTGTTAATGGTTTTTTGTTTTCAAAGAGCCTTTACATTGTAAAAAGTGGATAAACCAACTTTGTTAGGGCAAGAAACTGTTTTGAAAAATCCGTTGCAGGCTTGTTAAAGAAAGTTGCTTGGATATTTTAAAAAATTTACAATTTCAGGTTTCAAATATTTATAATGCGGGAATACTTATTATAACTCCCTGAATGAAATAAAAAGAGCTAAGAGTATATTTCTTAGCTTTTCTTTAAACTCTAATAAACTCATTGTTCAATCATTCTTCAGTACCGATTTCTCCAGTGATTTCGCTCATTTGAAGTAGTATTATACTTTTTACATAATAGTTGATTGATTGAAATTAAAATATTTGAATATTTTCAAGTTAATAAGTCTGTCACTCTCGACATAAACCGCCTTCCTATTGATTGGAGGCGGCTTTTTTATATTGAAAATACTTTTTTTATTCCACTTTTACACATTCACAGGTAAGTATTCCTTCATAGAATAAATGGAGTTTTAAAAAAAAGGGGGTGTAATTATGTCTAACTACTGCTACGAAGGAGAAGGTAATAACAATAATAGTCAATTTGTATTGATTGTTGTACTCTTTATTTTACTAATTATTGTTGGTGCAACGTTGACTCGATAGTTAATGATATTACATCTCTATAGACAATCAAATGTTGTATATAGGGTATCATTAAACCGCCTTCCAATTTAGTGAGGGTGGTCTTTTAATATGCCAGATAGTTTCGGGAAATAGGTGATGCAAATTCACTGTGAATGTGGTGTGCTGGGATGCCCAATTACACACAAATTCGTAGGGGTATGATTTTCCATTGCTATTTATCAATTGAAAATAACTGCAAATTACAATTAATTAGCTATAATAAGTATGAGGTGATAGAAATGTTTGTTAGTGAAAAACAAATTGAAATTCGTTATGCAGAAACAGATCAGATGGGCGTTGTGTATCATTCAAACTATCTAATATGGATGGAAATCGGGCGCACTCAATTAGTGAAGGATGCTGGATTTAACTATGCAGGGCTTGAGGAGCAAGGTTATATTTCACCAGTATTGGATCTTTCCATTCAATATAAAAAAGCCATGCGCTATGGTCAAATTGCAACAGTGCGAACTTGGGTTGAATCCCATTCCAAGTTAAAAACAGTATATGGCTATGAAATTTTACATGAAGATGGTTCCATTGCAGCCACTGCAACGTCATTACATACCTTGGTCAAAAAAGATAGTTTCCGTCCATATCCACTAGGAAAAGTCGACCCGGAGTGGGATGCTAAATATATAGAAATAGCACATAATCAAAATTAAAAAATATTTAAGGCTGGCATCTTGCTGGTCTTTTTTATTGAATTAGAGGAGTTAATTAACGAATTAATCATGAAAAAGACAGTTTACTCTAAAATGAAATCGCTCTCTTATACTAATTTGATTTGCTGATTCACCTCATCCGGAAGCTTGCTTGGTAATATTCCTAAATACCTGCCATCTAGCAAAACATTTCCTACCAAACCAACTTTTTCTTTCTATTGTAGTTTTAACAACTTTCAAACTATTATTGTCAAGCTACCAAGTCGGAAAGAATATTGATATAATTAAGCTTATCCGAAAAAATTGAAACGAAAGGGAGGGGTGTTATCATGGTGCAAAAAATGGAAACGATTGAGACGGTTAAATGCTTTATCGTTTTAACAAATACTGCTCGCGAAGCCATTAAACAACACTTTCAGGATGAGCACTCCTTCTTCAAGCTACAAAATCCCTTCGAGGTTTATATTGAAAAGCTATCTGTGGAACAAACCCAGCTTTCGTTAACAATCTATTTTGATAATCAGCGCAATGAAAAATTGAAAAAGAAATTTGACGAACGAGTTGTTATTATGGACTGTGCGTTCGATTTAAAAAATGGATTGGTTGCAAAAAGCTTCCGAACTCGAGGGAAAAATACACCAGTCGCAACAAATCGACGCCAAAGGATGCGTATACGATTTGTGCCGTCACGTATTAACGGCCATACATATCCGAAAGAATTTATCTCAACCTTGGCTGAATTGCCGATTGCCCAAGAACGCTTTGACTATGTCAATAAACGTATTTCGAGCTGGGAAGGCTACCTGAAAGTACAATATAAAAATGCATCCATTGATGATATTGATGCCACTTTCAGCTCCATTCAGTATAGCTCTGACTTTTCAAAGGTTTCCCTTCGCTGTAATGGCATTGAGGACAAGGAATGGAAGCAGCTGAAAGGGTTAAGTGCCTATGTCAAAGGCTTTCAGCGAGAAATTGGGGAAGTTGTAAAGGTACACAGGCAGGATCGAACAATTGATATCGAACTTAACCCGAAAGTGGCGAAGCTTGCACGTACAAATAATTTCGATTTTACTTCTGAATACATCACATTCAGTAATGCGTCAACTAAATCACAGCTAAATCGACTTCTAAAAGGATTCGAACGTTTAAAAGAAGGATTGGCTGCCAACCCAAATCTTGAAAACATT
>DAMDNS010000236.1:0-4974 GCA_032083605.1 Ureibacillus sp. | reverse complement strand
CCAATTTGTAGATGATATTTCAACTGTAGTCAATCTAATTCGCCAAAGAGATGACCTTAAGGTTGTAGAGGAAAAAGATTACATTACACATAGTAAACCAAGTGGCTATCGTTCCTATCATATGATTGTCGAATATCCTGTTGAAACGATACAGGGAAAGCTAAATGTATTGGCTGAAATCCAGATTAGAACGTTGGCAATGAATTTTTGGGCTTCCATTGAACATTCCATGAATTATAAGTATAAAGGGTTATTCCCTGAAGAAATTAAGAATAGATTGCAGAATGCGGCAGAAGCAGCTTTCATGCTGGATGAAGAAATGTCTTCGATCAGAAGTGAAATACAAGAGGCTCAAGTTTATTTTAGTGAGTTTAAGGACTCAACAAACCCTAAAATTAGAATACAATCGACTATAGACGAAAAGGAGCGTGAGTAGGTTTGCGATTTTCAATTCAATCACGCAGAGATTCCCAATCAAATGAATTGATGGAGCTCGCAACAACGTATTTAACAGATTTTGGGTTAATTTTAGATGAAGAAGAACCGGAAATTGTGATATCGATTGGTGGAGATGGGACATTACTGCATGCCTTTCATCGCCATTCCCATCGTTTGGATAAAGTCGCATTTGTTGGGATTCATACAGGACATCTGGGTTTCTATGCTGACTGGAAGCCCTCTGAACTAGAAAAATTAGTGCTCTCCATTGCAAAAAATGAATTTAATGTCGTGGAGTATCCTTTACTAGAAGTGCAAGTGCATTGCAATAACTCGGAATCTGCTAGATATTTGGCTTTAAATGAAGCAACAATCAAATCTCCGGATGTAACCTTAGTAATGGATATTGAACTGAATGGCAATCATTTCGAGCGGTTCCGTGGAGATGGTCTTTGTGTTTCTACGCCTTCAGGAAGTACAGCTTATAATAAGGCACTTGGCGGCGCCATTATTCATCCAACGTTGCAGGCGATTCAAATTACGGAGATGGCATCCATTAATAATCGTGTATTCCGTACAGTTGGTTCATCTCTTGTATTGCCGGCACATCATAACTGCACACTGAAGCCGGTAAAGGACCAACAATTTACGATGACAATTGATCACAAACACCTTTTACAAAGTGATTTGAAGCATATTTCCTTTAATGTAGCCAATGAAAAAGTTCGTTTTGCACGATTTCGACCATTCCCATTCTGGGAACGAGTTCATGATTCATTTGTTTCAAATGACTGATTTTAGGAGCGGATCATGGAAAAAAGATTTAAATTACAGTTTCTTGCTGAAACGGATGGACAGCTTTTGCGAGAGGCAATTAGCAAATACGGCATATCAAAAAGAGGGCTAACTTCCATTAAATATAGTGGAGGGGCCATGCTTGTGAATGGTGAGGAAAGAACGGTGCGACATGTTCTTGAAAAAGGGGATGAAATTACCATCATCTTTCCTCCTGAAGAATTTAGTGATGGGCTTATTATCGAACATGGTGATTTAACAGTTGTCTATGAGGATGAGTCGCTGTTAATTCTCGATAAACCGCCGTTTTTAAATACGATTCCTTCCAGGGAAAGCCCAACAGGAAGTTTAGCTAACTATATTTGCGGGTATTTTAAAAAACAAGGTATCCATTCTACGGTCCATATTGTAACCAGGTTGGACAGAGATACCTCGGGGCTCGTTTGTATTGCAAAGCATAGCCATATTCATCATTTAATGGGGCTTCAGCAAAAGCGCAATCAAATCAACAAACAATATGAAGCGATAGTGCATGGGCATGTGAAGGAAGAAGAACAAGCAATACTTGCGCCAATTGGACGTAAAGACACAAGTATTATTGAAAGAGAGGTCCGTCCGGATGGGCAATTTTCTCATACGGATGTCAAAGTTGTAAAAAGAGGCTTCACAAAAAATAAGGAGCCTATCACCCAGGTTCGACTAAAGCTTCATACAGGAAGAACCCATCAGATTCGCGTACATATGGCCCATATTGGTCATCCTCTGGTTGGAGATGAATTGTATGGGGGAAGCAGGGAACTTTTAAATAGGCAGGCACTCCATTGTATCTTACTGGAAATGGAACATCCTTTAACAGGGGAAAAGCTGAGATTTACTAGTGATGTTCTTGAATCGATGCGAAATTTGATGAATAATTAGAGAGAAGATGTTCGAGAAACCTTCACGAACATCTTTTATTTTTGATGGAATTAAATTGACTGTTCAAATGGGGAACAATTATATAAATTGGTGAATTAGCCGATTCCTAAAAAATATTGAATTATTAAAATTTTGTGATGTGTTAAAAATGCCTTTACGCCAATACAATTTCAACCTATTATTACTTTGAGAGGAGGGGACAAGGATGGTTGAACAACAAAATAATAAAAATGAAGAGCTCTTTAATGAAGAGGAACTGCGCCAATATTTGCTGGATGAAAATATTGACGATTTTCGTGAAATCTTTTTAGAGCTTCATTCCTATGATCAGGCCCAATTTTATGAGAAGGTAGGACCTGATATACGAAAAACCATTTATCAATTCTTGTCTCCTCAAGAAATGGCGACAATATTTGAAACGATTGAAATTGAAGACGAAGAGTACGAGCAATTCTTAAAAGAAATGGATACTGCATATGGGGCGGAAATGCTTTCATTCATGTACACGGATGATGCAGTTGACGTTTTAAATGAATTGGATGATGAACAGCGAGAAAGCTATCTTGAAATGATGGATAGTGAAACGGCCGAAGAAATTAATGAATTGCTGGCATATGCAGAGTATACTGCCGGGGCCATTATGACGACCGAATACGTTTCGGTCTTTGAGAACTCAACAGTCCGTTCGGCAATGACAGTTCTTCGTAACGAGGCACCGAATGCAGAAACGATTTATTACGTATTCGTGGTGGATGATGATCACCGTTTAAGTGGCGTTATTTCTTTAAGAGATTTAATTATTTCGGATGAGGATACGTTAATTCGTGATATTATGAATGAGCGTGTTGTCTATGTAAAGGCTTCTGATGATCAAGAAGAAGTTGCCCAAATCATGAAGGACTATAACTTTTTAGCGATTCCGGTAGTAAATGATAGCCATGAAATGCAAGGGATCATTACGGTCGATGATATTATCGACGTTATCGATGAAGAAGCAACTGATGACTATTCCAAGCTTGCCGGTTTATCGGATGTGGATGACATTGAATCCAGTCCGTTTAAAGCAGCGAAAAAACGTTTGCCTTGGTTAATCATGCTATTATTTTTAGGAATGATTACGGCTTCTCTAATGGGACAATTTGAAGCGACTTTAGAAAAGGTGGCTTTACTGGCTCTCTTTATTCCTTTGATTTCCGGGACATCCGGAAATAGTGGCACGCAAGCCCTAGCCGTAGCTGTGCGCGGGATTGCAACAGGAGAAATCGGGGAGAAGAGCAAGATCAAGATGCTCCTGCGAGAAGTATTGACTGGATTAATTACCGGCATTGTGTGCGGCGTTATTGTGGTAGGAATTATTTTCTTTTGGAAGCACACCCTCCTCGTTGGATTATTGGTTGGGGCTGCCATTGGTATTTCGATTCTTGTAGCAACAATTGCCGGCTCCTTCATTCCATTGCTGATTCACAAGCTTGGTGCAGACCCAGCCGTTGCATCTGGTCCATTTATTACAACCTTAAACGATGTAACAAGTATTTTGATCTATTTGGGTTTAGCATCCATGTTTTTAGGCCAATTAATGTAGAATTTAAAGTCGATATTCACCTTTGTTGGGAGAATATCGACTTTTTTTATGGTTTTGAGTGACTGGGCCATATTAATGTATTTGTCCCTATTTTCGAGCTATGTGACAGGATTCACGAAAAACTACATCTTGCATATTTATAAATAAAAAAAGGATGTGTAAAATGGAAGAGCCAATTCTGTTTATTTCTAGCCCTCCAGTTTATTTTACTGAGATTGTTGAGGCAAAGGAGACTTTCCTAGAAGAGAGTACATCTGTTTTTGTGCCAAATCGTTCAGATCGTATACTCGATCAAGTAATCGCAAGACAGTTGAATTATTTTTCGCAGCCAATCAACCAATTCAGAACGTTAGTATTTCATCTAAATGATGGTGAAAAAATGGTAGGAAAAGTGATAGAGGTAACAGGCTCAGATGTGAAAATTAAGTCGTTAAACGAAATCTTTGTTATTGATGGAAATGATATCGAAACAATTACAATAGGTGCTTAAATGGGAGAGAGTGATTCAACTTCTACGTTGAATCACTCTTTTGCTATGTAAATTTATTGTGAAGATTGCTGATCTTGTAGTCAGCGATGATGGTTTATGGATCACCGAGGAGTGAATGGTATAAATTTCGGAGGTTGAGTATCGAGAAAGGAGTCTAGATACCCGTCGGCGCTTGAAATGAAAGACAACGGTCATCGACAAGGCGTCTCGATGCCCGTCGGAGCTTGAAATGAGAGACACCGGTCATCGACAAGAGGTCTAGATGCCCGTCGGAGCTTGAAATGAGAGACAATGGGAATCGATAAGAGGCTTTGATGCCCATACGAGCTTGAAATGAGAGATGACGGTAATCAACAAGGAATCTCGATGCCCATCCGAGCTTGAAATGAGAGACGACGGTCATCGACAAGGGTTCTTGATGCCCATCCGAGGTAGAAAAGGGAGACAACGGTAATCGAAAAGAGGTCTAGATGCCTGTCCGAGCTTGAAATGAGAGACGACGGTCATCGACAAGGAGTCTAGATTGCCCGTCCGAGCTTGAAATAGGTGACAATGGGAATCGACAAGAGGTCTAGATGCCCGTCCGAGGGTGAAATGAGAGACGACGGCAATCAACAAGGAGTCTAGATGCCCGTCCGAGGTTGAAAAGGTAGACGACGGCAATCAACAAGGAGTCTAGATGCCCGTCGGAGCTTGAAAAGGGAGACGACGGGCATCAACAAGAGGTCTAGATGCCCGTCGGAGCTTGAAA
>DAMDNS010000235.1:0-4974 GCA_032083605.1 Ureibacillus sp. | reverse complement strand
ATGAAAGCTTACAGTAACCTTTGCCGAATCACCGCTATGGCGCTTTGAGGGAGCAATCTCCCGGAGCACTTCATCAATTTTAATAGGAGCAAAGGATAGCAGAAGAGAATAAAGTAAAAATGGCGCCACGGAATAGAACACAAACCAACTGACAAAACCACCCTGAAACATTGCATAACTAAATATAATAGCCGCTAGCAAAAGGAGGAGGATAACCCGCCCGCCACTACGCAGATATGCCTTCAGCCTTTTCATTGTTCAGCATACCTTTTAATAGGGATCACTGATTTTGTAATAATTCTATCAAGTATATCTTCTGCTGTAACTCCTTCATATCTTGCTTCAGGCTTTAAAATCAAACGATGGCCAAATACAAATGGAGCTAAATACTGTACATCATCCGGCTTTACATAGTCACGGTCCTGCATCTTGGCATAGGCTTGGGATGCTTTCATTAAGGCAATGGATGCACGCGGACTGACACCTAGATAGACTTCACTTACATTCCTTGTCGCTCTTGCTAATTGCACGATATAACTTTTAACCGAGTCTTCAATGTAGACATTTCGCACTTCCTCTTGAAGGTCTAAAAGCTCCTCCAGTGAAATGACCGGTGCTAAGTGGACTATTGGCTCTGAATTTGCAGCACGACGCAGAACCTCAACCTCTTCTTGAGCAGAAGGATAGCCCATTCTAATTTTTAGTAAAAACCGGTCCAGCTGTGCCTCAGGAAGTGGGTAGGTTCCTTCGTATTCGATCGGGTTTTGGGTTGCCATTACAAAAAACGGTTTTTTTATCTGCAACGTTTCCCCATCAATCGTAACCGAAGCTTCTTCCATGCTTTCCAGAAGAGCTGATTGTGTTTTCGGGGAGGTACGGTTTATCTCATCAGCCAATATGATATTCCCTATGATTGGTCCTGGGCGAAATTCAAATTGAAGCGTTTTTGGATTATATATGGAAACACCTATCACATCAGATGGAAGTAAATCTGGCGTAAATTGGATACGTTTAAAATCTGCACTTACGGATTTCGCCAAAGCTTTTACCATCATCGTCTTCCCGACACCCGGCACATCCTCCAGCAGGACATGTCCCCCAGATAAAAGAGCGATAACACTCAACTCCGCTACTTCCCTCTTCCCGATCATGACTTTTTCTATATTTTCAATGATTGCTTGTACTTGTTTATGCATAACTACCAATCCTCCGAAGTCCTCTAACAATAGTCAGAATTTACAAATATTATAACGTAAGCATAAACGAAAAATAGGAACGATTCCAATAATCACACTGAAAATTACCTAAAAATTTACAAAGGCAGGTGGCAAACTTGCTAAATTTCACAACCAGAAAAATAGAGTGACAGAATTTCAAGAGGGGATGGAAAGATCCTGCTCCAGAATGATAAAGAATGCAGGAAGTTTTCGGAGGCAGTATTTCATGTTGACTAGCTTTAGGATACTTGCACTTCTCCCCGAAAGAAAATTAAGAGGAGATTTTCCGGTTATATGAAGATTTGACCTCTTATTAGGGGGAAATAAGGGGAGAATTTCCGACTATGCATTGAAAAATCCATCCTTTTCACATTTTTGGGGTCGATAGGCGGAATATCTCCGTCTATATATGCTATTTTTTATGGAATTTTGTAATTAAACGGAATTTTTCCGTTTATTTATCGGATCAGGTGCTTAATCTGACTTCGTAACCTATAAGCCCCTCCCCCCTCACACTTCCCCTAAAGGGACATATTCTATGTTTCCATTGAATCTCCCCTTTGAAAATACCACTCGATAAAGTTATCCACAAAGCGAAGTTTTATAAATTTTCAGGTGCAAAAAAAAGTGCCTCAACTTTTAATTGAGACACTTTTAATCAGACCGAGGAACGATAAGCACGAATGCGAGTTGCTTGTTTTCGTGCCATGGATATTTTCTCGGCATGTTTCAGTAGATGATTTTGCAAATGCGCAATCGAAATCGCATCATAACGCAGACCAAGAATTGTTATACTTTTAGAATTAGTTTTCAGTGCGACTTTTCGTGAAGAATTCCTTCTATCTTGGCGTTTTTTTCTTCTGCGATTCCCTTGCCCGCCAGCAAACTGACTAAGCTCGCCTTCCTGCATCATCCGAAAAACTTGTTCATTTGATTGCAAATATTGCCTAGTATTTCGAAAAACACTATCTGTAGCTGCCATTATGCGCGCAGTTCTCATTCGCACTTCCCTCCATTTCATACGTCATCAAATTCTTAATCGTTCTGATTGTCCTTATTATGAAGAAAACCCTTTAAATTAAACATAAAATAATAAAATTAACTTTACTGCAAGCGAATATTATTTCCAAAAATCATCAAAAATTGTAATAGGCAAGTTCCGTTTATGCTGAGATCTTAGATAATGCCCCTCAATAATGTCTTTCTGAGCCTCGCCTACTTCTTTACCTTCTAAATAGTCGTCAATCACTTCATACGTGACCCCTAGTGCAGTTTCATCCGGTAAAGCTGGACGTTCTTCTTCTAAATCGGCTGTTGGCGTTTTTAAGTAAAGATGCTCCGGGCACCCCAAGTAAGCCAGAATTCGTTTCCCTTGTCGCTTGTTTAAACGGAAAATCGGTGTTAAATCTACTCCACCATCACCGTATTTTGTGTAAAAACCTGTTACAGCCTCTGCCGCATGGTCAGTTCCAACCACTACTCCATTATTCATGGCCGCAATCGAATATTGCACCTTCATACGTTCACGAGCTTTTTCATTACCTTTTGCAAAGTCACTTAACTTAATACCCGCTTTTTCTAAAGATGAAACACTTGCATCTACACTCTTTTTAATATTTACCTCAATTACTTTTGTCGGTTGAATAAAATCGAGTGCATCCTGACAATCCGCCTCATCAGCTTGGACGCCATATGGTAAACGCACTGAGATTGTAGAATATGTGCCTTCTCCCGCCTCTTCATTTAACTCATCCACCGCGAGTTGAATCAGCTTACCTGTTAGCGTAGAATCTTGTCCGCCGCTAACCGCAATTACAAAGCTCTTTAAAAAGGAATGCTTACGTGCATATTCTTTTAAAAAGTCTACGGATTTTCGAACCTCTTCTTCTGGACTAATCTCGGGCAATACTTTTAACTCTTCAATAATTTGTTTTTGCAAATCCTTCATGAAAAGTCACTCCTTTAAAGATTTTCTTCAATTTCATGAACCATATTACGAACCTCTTCGATATTTCGCATTTTGTTATCCCAGCATTTTTTGCTTAAATCCACCGGATACTCTTCCGGATTCAAAGAACGTTTATATTCATCCCAGAGCAGTTCTAAATTATCAAAGGCATATTGCTTCATTTCTTGAACAGAAGGGCTTTTGTAAATCACTTTTCCTCCATCCACCACTTTGACATGCATTTCTTTTGCATCGAAATTCGTTACAAATTTCGAAATAAACGTATGCACCGGATGGAACATTTTGATTCGTTCCTCTTCTTGCGGATTTTCATCAGCCATTACAATATAATCGCCTTCTGCTTTTCCATTTTCTCTATTGATAATACGATATACTTTCTTCAATCCAGGTGTAGATACCTTCTCTGCATTGGCAGTAATTTTTATTGTATCTTCCATTTCGCCTGATTCGTTTTCAATCGATACCAACTTATAAACCGCTCCTAATGCAGGCTGATCATAAGCTGTTATTAATTTTGTACCTATTCCCCAAGAATCTACCTTTGCACCTTGAGCCTTTAAATTTAAAATCGTGTATTCATCCAAATCATTTGATACAATGATTTTCGCATCTTTAAATCCTGCTTCATCTAACATGCGTCTTGCTTCCTTGGATAAAAAAGCAATGTCTCCACTATCTAGGCGAATCCCAACAAAATTTATTTGATCTCCTAATTCCTTCGCGACCCGAATTGCGTTCGGCACTCCAGATTTTAACGTATTGTAAGTATCTACTAAAAACACGCAATCTTTATGCCGTTTTGCGTAGGCATGGAAGGCATCATATTCATTTCGATAAGCTTGTACCATTGCATGGGCATGCGTACCAGAAACAGGAATATCAAACAGCTTGCCTGCTCTAACATTGGAAGTTGAGTCAAATCCACCAATTATTGCAGCTCTGGATCCCCATATGGCTGCGTCCATTTCTTGAGCTCTGCGTGAACCAAATTCTGCAGCACCTTCATTTTTAATAATTTGCTTAATGCGGCTCGCTTTAGTTGCAATCAATGTTTGGTAATTGACAATATTTAAAAGTGCAGTTTCGATTAACTGTGCTTCAACAAGCGGCGCTTCGATTCGTAAAAGCGGCTCATTTGCAAATACAAGTTCCCCTTCTTTTACTGAATAAACCGTCCCAGTGAAAGTAATTTTTTTTAAGTAATCGATAAAGTCCTCTTTATAGCCTAGCTCTTCCGATAAAAATGCAATGTCGCTTTCCGAAAAACGGAAATCTTTTAAATACTGCAGAATACGCTCCAGGCCTGCAAATACAGCATAGCCATTTCCAAAAGGCAGCTTTCTAAAATACAATTCAAAAACAGCTTTTCGATTGTGGACGCCATCCGCCCAATAGCTCTCTGCCATATTGATTTGATATAAATCCGTGTGTAAAGTTAAGCTATCGTCAGCATAATTCGATTTCATATGATGCCCCTTCTCCCAGTTTCATAATTAGTCATAGTATACACTATTTAACAATAAATGAGAAAAACACAACTCCACCAAAATCGGCTTCGTCAATTGGCACGGACATCTCTTTGCTCCATCTCTCCAAGGGGCATTCACATAATTTCCCACTCAAAACACATTACTTTATGTTACTTTTCGTAACATTATTTTAAAGAATTCACTAGCATATTAAATTAATAAAATAAAAATCTTCCAAATATAGCGTTTTCAAATCCTCTTTTTTCTAGGTTTTTTAGTAAAATAGCTTATCGCGTTATAATTCCTCACATATTTTACA
>DAMDNS010000234.1:0-4976 GCA_032083605.1 Ureibacillus sp. | reverse complement strand
CCTCTTTCGAGTACAAAGATGAATCCCGGTAGAACAGTTCATATTTTGTAATTTCCACTGTCCGCTCATCGTACATGCGGTAGCTTACGGGTTTCGTTATTTGCCGAGATTCTTCAGTATGTGCTTGTCCTATTAAATGAATTATGCTGATTGTAAAGATTAATAATGCAGCACCCAATATGGATAATTTTATGTACAGTCTAGTTGCTTTTTCTGGCTTTCTTTCACCAAGCTTCATTTTCTACCTCCCTATCTATGTTGCAATAGAAAAAATTTCCTACGCAATAAATATCAAATAAATGTATATAAAATTAGGTGAAGGTAAAAGCCAATTCAAGGTTAGCTCCTGAATCGGCTTTAATATTACATCTCCTTAGGGGCCTGGATGCCTAATAAACGTAGGCCTTCCTCAAGAATCATTGAAACTGAATAGCCGATTTTTAATCTTTCCTTTTCCAAGGAATCATTCGTCAAAAATTTCGTATTAGCATAATACTTATTGAAGCTTCTAGCCAGGGATAAGCTATATTTTGCAATAAGGTCGGGGCTTGCTAGGGCAAATGCAGTTTCAATCACAGACGGGAAGGAATCGATTAACTTAACAATTTCCCATGCCTCATCATCGAGGTGATATAAAGTATTCTCCGATAAAACAAATTCACCTTTTCTTAACAAGGTATGGATTCGAGCATTGGTGTATTGAATGTATGGACCAGTTTCCCCTTCGAAGGTTACCATCTTCTCGATGGAAAATTCTATATCATTCATCCGGTCATTCTTTAAATCATTAAAGATTACCGCACCGATTCCAACTGCATTTGCAACTATTTCTTTATTTGCTAGTTTAGGATTTTTCACCTCGATATTTTTCTTTGCTGCTTCAATGGTCTCTTTTAAAACATCTGCCAGTAAAACAACTTTTCCCTTCCGAGTAGACATCTTCTTTCCGTCTTTCAACATCATGCCAAATGGAATATGCTCGCAATTGTCGGCAAAATCATAGCCCATTTGTTTGAGAACATTAAATAGCTGTTTAAAATGAAGGGATTGTTCATTGCCTACGATATAAAACAGTTTGGTTGGTTGATATTCTTTCTGGCGGTATATAGCAGCAGCTAGATCCCGTGTTGCATATAGAGTAGCGCCATCCTTTTTCGTAATGAGGCATGGCGGCATATTTTCTAAAGGCACAACCATGGCACCTTCAGATTCCTCGAGCAACCCCTTTGTAGTAAGCTCTTCCACCACAGTCTCCATTTTATCGTTATAAAATGCTTCGCCATTAAAGGAATCGAAACTAACACCAAGCATCATATAAATCTGCTCAAATTCTTTTAGTGAAGCAGCGCGGAACCATTCCCATAATGCGGTAGCTTCTTCATCTCCCCCCTCTAGATTTTTAAATGCTTGACGGGCCTGGTCATTAAAGCCTTCGTATTGCTCGGCCTCTTCGTGGAATTTGACGTAAATTTTCAATAATTCTTCAATGGGATTTTGTTCGATTGCTTCTTTGTCCCCCCATAATTTATAGGCAACAATCAGCTTCCCAAATTGTGTCCCCCAGTCACCGAGATGGTTGATACAAACAGTTTCAAAGCCTTGTTTTTCGGAAATATTCGCCAGCGCATTGCCAATCACTGTAGAGCGGAGGTGCCCCATAGAAAATGGCTTTGCTATATTAGGAGAAGAAAAATCCAAAACAACATTCTGGCTATTTTGGGGTTTGTCTCCATAGTGATTTTTTTCGGCAAGGACGCTCTGAATTACCTCCTTAGCTACTTGTAATTGATTGAAAAACACATTGATATAGGCGTTTTCGACCCGAAATTCAATGATAAACTCTGCTTGTATTTTTTCTGCTAATTCTTTTGCAATCAGGGTAGGTGGTTTCTTCAATTTTTTTGCCAATGTAAAGCATGGAAAAGCTAAATCGCCTAACCCTGCTTGTTTAGGTATTTCGATTATGCTTTCAACTTCTTCAACGGAAAGACTACCGTCTAGTATATTTGAAATAACCTTTGCGAGTTTTGTTTTCATCGTCAGATCCTCCTTATTTGAAAATTTGGCTAATCGCCAAGCCTTAAAGCGAAAAGCATTAGTTGCACTTATCCGTAAATACAAAAAGCCCTCGTCTCTATATTCAGAGACGAGAGCATAAATTCCCGTGGTACCACTCCAGTTGCCACAATCTTGTGGCCTCTTTTTCGTTATTAACGAGGTGTCTCCCCCGGTTACCTCTGCCAAGCTATTGTTAGAAGAAACTTCTCCAAAGTGCGGTTCATCAATATTACCAGATTAGGCTCCCACCATCCCTAACTCGCTTTGCTCTTCCTATTGACTACTCTCTTTTTCACAGAATTTTTAAAATTTAAATTATATTGATTTTATCCAATCCCTTCCAAAATAGCAAGAAGAGGGTTTTAAAAATTCCGGATGATGATTGTTATTCTGATTGAGGCACTAATTTTAATTTTGCAGAACCAATCCCGATTGAGATAATGCATACACAGCTAGCTGCGATCAATATTGCATCTAGTAAAAGTGGAGCACTCCAATCTCCTGTACTATCACGCAGTACTCCTGAAATAACTGGAGATAACAATGCACCAATTTCGGCAATCAAATTCCAAAGACCAAATGCAGACCCTCGGTGTTCCACCGGTGCTAGCTCAGAAATAAAGGCATGTTGAATGGATTGAACAGCAAAGAAAATCGTTCCCGAAACAAATAGAATCAGTGACATAATAAGTAAACTTCCGTGATTGCTCATGATATAAAAAGTAAATGCAAATACCGAAAGCGCAAAGACGACAGTCAAGATAAATAAAATATTTCGTCGGCCATTTTGTTTATTTGCTACTTTGTCAGAAATCCAGCCTCCTAAAGGGAAGCCGATCAAGCCTGCAGCCGCATTAAAGGAAGCCACCAGTGCTGCTGTTGTTAATGTACTGCCGTTAAAATCACTTACGATTGAAACAGACCAAAAACTATAGAACCATAAATGCCACATAATTGGAATGGCTGAGATATATAAAAGCAATAGATTGCGATTTTTTAATACAGGGCGGACTTCTGGCTTAGAACGATAAATGTATGCTATAAAGGCAAATGCCAACAAGGTGAAAATCCCGGCTATTGCTCCTTCACTTAACTGCATCTTATCAGTAATAATGTAAATGGCCATAATGATGATTAAAAATATAATAGAATAGGAGCTTAAGCTAATAATCGTCTTCTTCATATTAGCGCCCTGTTTATTAATGCTCTTTGGAATGATGATTGAAATGGCTGTCCCAACAACAATTGTGACAATCCCCAGTACGATAAACGGTGATTTCCAAGCATTCTTCCCTAAGAAAGGAACTGCCCACTCAATCAGATAAACTGTTCCTACTAACCCTAAAGTCAGGCCGACAGATAAACCGCTCATTACAATTCCCATACCTAAACCAAGTTTTTTAGGGGGTGTAACTTGTGCAATTAGCGAACGGTCATTTGAATAGAATGCTCCTTCGCCTAATCCGGTTAAGACACGTAAAGCAATAAAGACAAGCAAACCATGGAAAAGACCTGTAAGCAGTGTCGTAACACCTGCCCATAAAATACTGAGTATTACCATGTTCCGATAACCATATTTGTCCCCGAAGTAACCGCCCGGGAATTGTGTCAACATATAACCGGCAAAAAATAAACTACCTAACAAACCACCTAATGCATATGGATTGGAGGCGCTTTCTAGCAAAGCGACATCATTGTTGATCATCCATGTAACTACAGGTCCTGTAATTGTTCTATCAAAATAGGCAACAATCCAGCCTAAAAAGAGCATTCCCCATACTCGCTTATAAGGCTGTGCTGTAATCTCTTTCATACACATACCCACTCCCTATGAAATTTCAAAAGTGTTTAAAATAAACTAATCCCCGACATCCCAGTAAATCTAAATTTAATTTGTTAAGATAAAATATAAAATGAAATCGAATAGAAATATGCTAGTCTAGTATATTTCTAATTCGATTTTCTTTTTTTCATTTAGCCAGAACAATTATATAAGGCACTTAAAATCTATTAATATTTTGTTGATAATGCTGGTGGGCCTGAACGTGGTCCAAATGGGCCTTCATCTAACCATTTTCCTAATTTCGGGATATGAGGTGCAAGGAACGCACTAATTTCTCGTTTAAGTTTAATTTCTTCATTTGTTCCCTGGATATGTTCAAGAGCTAAGTTTGAACACTCGCGATTATATAAGCCTGCTTTTAGACGCTCATTCGCAGCTGCTTCAATAGCTTCTTTTGCTTCTTCAACCGTATCGGCTATTAATGCCCTTGCAATTCCTTGCACACCTATTATTGCATCAGGTACACCAGAGTTTAGTCCCCGTGCACCAAATGGAGCGAATAAATGGGCAGCCTCTCCCGCTAAAATAATACGGCGATTTTCATCTGTATAACTCTCGGCAACTACTTGGTAGAAAGTATAAGTTGAAATCCATGTGATACGTTCTGCATATTTTGGATCCATTACTTTTGGAAGCCATTCACGTACACCTTCTTCAGAACCATAATATGTCCGGTCATCTTCTTCAAATAGCTGTAGGTCAATACGCCATCCACCGGCAAAAGGAACATACATGACATTACGGCCGCCAGCATTTGGATGATGATAATGGAAAGTACGCTCGACAGGCAGTGGATAATTTTCGTCCTCTTTTACATCTACTACCACAAAAGCATCGCTAGTACGTGGTCCTTCGAAATTGATGCCGACACTTTTCCTAACTACGGAATGTGCACCGTCAGCTGCTAGAATATATTTTGCTTCCCAAGTACCTTTTTCCGTTTCAACAATTACGCCTTCATCTGAAGTAGAGACATTTTTTACAGGTTCTGCCCATACAAATTCTACATCGGCAGCTTGGCATGCTTTGAATAAGGCTTTCTCGATTTCGTGTTGATGTAAACTTGAGAACGCTG
>DAMDNS010000233.1:0-4992 GCA_032083605.1 Ureibacillus sp. | reverse complement strand
CGCTTAGGCATACGTTCGAAAATTACCTTTGGATATGTAATTATCGTTCTTGCCTTAATTGTATCTGCATTATTTCTAAATACTCAGATGCGCTCGTTGCAAGAGGAACGAAATCAAATCATTAACTATGATTCGCAAATCTTGAAGCTTTCTAATAATATCGAAAAATATCTATTAGAAATGCAAAGCGGAAAGCGCGGTTATGTAATTACGGGTGATGATCGATATCTGGAAAGCTATTATCAAGCTACCGAAAATTGGGAAAAGGATTATAATTCACTTTATTCCCTCTTAAAGGATAATCCCGCACAGCTTGAAAAACTTAACGTGATCAAGTCAACGATCAATCATTGGATTAGTACGTCAGGTGACCCTGTAATAGACATGAAACGAAACGAACAAACCGCGGAGCTTAATGAATACTTCAAAGAAGATGAAGGCCACTCGGATCTTGATTTGATGGAACAGCATTTTGAAGAATTCAGAATTGCAGAAAGTAAAGCCATTTTAGCAAGTACTACCGAGTTAGATAAGCAAAATAATAAGATCAGCGCTGCTCTTACCGTGTTTCTTATTTTGGTAACATTAATTGCCGTAACTTTTGCTACAACTGTATCGAACTCTATTATCAAAACCGTACGAAGCGTTACAAATTCAATACATAAGATTTCCGCCTCTGAAGGCGATTATGGTGAACGCATTAAAGTTTACACAAATGACGAAATTAGAGAATTGGCCGATGCAACCAATAAATTATTAGGTAATATGGAAAACCGAGAATGGCTACAAACCAATCTCTCTTCCCTTTTGACAAAATACCAAGGTATATCATCTATGAGTAAATTGTCCGAGATCTTCCTTTCAGAAATAACGAAGAGCACGGGTGCCACTTATGGTGCATTTTATGTAGCAAACAAAAATGATGATGATACTGAATATATCAAAACAGCATCATTCTCTGGTTCCGTTGAAGAGATTGGACGTGAATCATTTAAGCTTGGCGATGGTTTGATTGGACAAGTAGCGATTAAAAAAGAAGTCTTCCATACTAATAATCTACCTAAAGATTATCGCCTCATTCAAACTGGGCTTGGTGTAGTTTCGCCTAAGAGTATCTTGATTGTACCGGTTAAATATGAAAATAAAGTCATTGCAGTCATTGAATTAGCTTCTATAGATGAGTTTAATGCATTACAAATTGAATTAGTTGAAAATGTAGTAGAATCATTCGGACTAACCGTTAATAGTATTATCGACCGCATGGAGGTTGTCCGACTATTAAATGAATCCAGAGCAATGACTGAAGAGCTGCAGGCGCAATCAGAAGAATTACAAACACAGTCCGAAGAATTGCAGTCTCAGTCTGAAGAATTACAAATGCAAACGGAAGAGCTCACAATTATTAATGAACAGCTTGAAGAAAGAACGAAGGATGCTGAAGCAAAATCGAAGGAGCTCGAGATTGCGAAGAAAGAGCTTGAAGCAACTGCTGGGCAGCTTATTTTAAGTTCAAACTATAAATCAGAGTTCCTGGCCAATATGTCACATGAACTGCGCACACCATTAAATAGCATCCTGATTCTATCAGAGATGCTAGGAGAGAATGGAGATAATAATTTAACCGAAGAACAGGCTGAATTTGCAAAAGTCATTCACTCTTCTGGACAGGATTTATTGGCATTGATCAACGATATTCTAGATTTATCAAAGGTTGAAGCTGGTAAGTTAGATATTATATTCGGTGAAGTAAATATGGGCGAGCTTCCACACTTATTGGAACAAACCTTCACACCAATTGCTAAACAAAAAGAACTTGAGTTTAATATTGTGAAATCGCCAAATGTAGAGGATATCTTCCATACGGATGAAAAGCGCTTCAATCAAATTCTTAAGAATCTATTATCCAATGCATTTAAATTCACCGAACAAGGCTCAGTCACTCTAGCCATCAACAAACTAGAAGAACAACAGATTTCAACCGATATGAATTATTTAAGCAAGGATTGGCTGGAAATAGCCATTATAGATACTGGAATCGGTATTTCAAAAGAAAAGCACCAGCTTATTTTCGAATCCTTCCAGCAAGCAGATGGTGCAACTGTTCGTAAATACGGTGGTACGGGGCTTGGCCTATCTATAAGCAAGGAATTTTCAAAGCTTCTTGGAGGCTGGATTGATCTCCAAAGTGAAGAAGGTAAAGGAAGTACATTTACTTTAGTCCTTCCTAGTTTGCCAAATGGTTTGAATGAAGATTGTTTAGAAGAATTAAATAAAAATCTTTCAAAGGCTCAAGAGGAAGTTGCTGCTTCACAAGTAATTGAAGACCTGCCAGTAGTAGAAGAGGTTGACGAACCTAAAGAGCTGGATGTACTCCCTCACCTCCCTTCTTTAGGTACTGAACGAGATATTTTTGAGGGTAAAAATGTATTAATTGTTGATGACGATAATCGAAATATCTTTGCACTTAAAACTGCACTTGAACACAATGGTGTTAACATCTTAGTTGCTAAACACGGTATTGAATGTCTGGAAATCATGCAATCCAATAACGAAATAGACTTAGTTTTAATGGATATTATGATGCCGGTGATGGATGGGTATGAAACAATGACCCGTATTCGTAAGGATTTACAGTTGACTGAGATTCCAATTATCGCAATCACTGCAAAGGCTATGAAAACTGACCGCGATAAATGTATCGAAGCTGGTGCCTCTGATTACATTAGTAAGCCTGTAAACTTGGAACAGCTATTCTCTGTCTTGCGTGTTTGGTTGGTTTCACAAGGGAGCATGAATAATGATCACTCATCAATCTGATTTTGAAGCTATTAATCTAAATACAGAATATACCGAGTTGGAAATCGATTTACTGCTCAAAGCAGTGTTTCGTTTATCCGGTTATGATTTTCGTTTATATAATCGATCTTCCATTACTAGAAGAATTCATAATCGAATGCGTTTAAGCAATCTTACGACCATTACCGAATTAACAAATTTGATAATCCACGACAAAAGCTATTTAGATCAAATATTGAATGATTTTTCTATTAACGTAACTGAAATGTTTCGGAACCCTTCCTTCTTCAAAGCCTTTAGAAATGAAGTCATTCCGAAACTCCGTGAATATCCAGAAATCCGCATTTGGCATGCAGGTTGTGCAACAGGTGAAGAGGTATTTTCAATGGCTATTTTGATGGAAGAAGAAGGTTTAATGGACAAAACGGTCATTTATGCGACAGATATGAATGAGGATGTACTGGAGAAGGCTAAGGATGGGGTTTTCCCCATCCATAAGATGCAGGCGTATACAAAGAACTATCAGCTTGCTGGAGGAAAGGAATCCTTTTCCAAGTACTATAAAACCGATAGACAATTCGCTTACTTTCATAATTCACTGCTGAAGAATATCATCTTTGCACAGCATAATTTGGTGACCGATCAATCATTTAATGAATTCCATGTCATTATTTGCCGCAACGTTCTAATCTACTTTACGCAGATCCTGCAAAATCAAGTACATAATTTGTTTTATGAAAGCTTGATGAATGAGGGTTACCTTGGACTTGGCGACAAAGAGACCCTTCGCTTTATCGATATTGTGTCAAACTATAACGAAGTAAATGCAAATGAACGGATTTATCAAAAAGTGAAATAATAGGAGAAAAACGGAATCCCTTGAAAACAGGGACTCCGTTTTTTTCATTCACCTTGAACCTTTAACAGTACAAGACACATATCATCGGGCTGATTTGTTTGTTTTTCCTTTGGCAGTAATTCGTCCAACAGCATTTGAGACTCATCCCATTTTTGTTGTGTTAGATTTTTGATGCGTTCCTCTGCTTCAAACTCATTGGGTGCAATGGCTTCGAGTAAACCATCTGTAAATAATAGTATTTGAGCCTCTTTTTCATAATGAATAACCTGTTTTTCAACTTTTATTTCATCAAAGAATCCAATGGCACAGCTCCCCTGATTTAACGGGATTAATTGACCGTCATCAATATATACATAACCATGTGGATGACCGGCATTGACATATTCGATTGATTTTTCCTCTGTATCTATTACCAGATAGATAGCTGTGAAATAATACGGGATGGACTCCTTCTCATTATGCAACAGCGTCATATAACGATTTAGCTCTTTTACCACTTCGACTGGATCTACAATTTGCTTGATAGCCTCTCTTAGCACCGAGGAGATAAACATACACAATAGTGAAGCAGATATACCATGCCCCATCATATCCAATAAGATAACTGCATAGCGATGATCATTTATTTTATGCCAATAATACATATCGCCAGCCAAATTAAAAGAAGGCAAATAAGAAACATCCACCTGAATTTTATCCTCTTTAATGGGCGGACTTAGTAAACTTCTCTGAACATTAGTTGCCAGCTCCAGCTCATATTCGATTTTCTTCTCATGCTTCGTATGCCAATCCAATTCTGCCTTCAACCGTAACGCTACTCGTATACGGGCAAGCAGCTCTACCTTATTGATAGGCTTGGTTATGTAATCGATTCCGCCTAAATCCAGTGCTTCAGCTAATTTATTTTTATCGTCTAAAGCTGTAACAAAAATAATTGGAATATCTTTATAGCGTTCGTTTGCTTTAATTATTTTACATGCCTCTATACCGTCAATTTCAGGCATCATAATATCTAGCAATATTAAATCTACATTCTTTGAAAATGAATTCGGACAATCAAATTGCAGATAGTCAAAAAGCTCCTGTGCGGAGGTTAATGAAACACAATCATTGTAGCCTACATTATTTAAAATTTTTTCAATGACAAACAAATTTACTTTATTATCATCTACTAGAAGTATCGTCACTTTTATTTCCCCTATCACAGATGTATGGTGTAAACTCATAAGCTCTTAAAGTGAGTTCATACACATACTTAATTGTTTTTATCTCTATCCTTATTTCTTATATTATACAAAACTGTTTAAATTATCCTAAGTAATACACTTCATAAATAG
>DAMDNS010000232.1:0-5001 GCA_032083605.1 Ureibacillus sp. | reverse complement strand
CGCTGCAAAAGAATGAGCAAAATCCAGATTACAAAGAAATTGTATATCAATTCGAGAACCCTCAAACAAATCAAAAGTTTAAAATCGTACATGCCAATCAACTATTTGAGCGGTATATCGAAAAAGTGAAGGAGAATCCAAGCAATGCAACCTTGGAACTGTATCAAGACGAAGTCGTTCAGCCTGTATACAAGGATTGTTTTGAAAATGGAGAATACCTTCATATGGCAGAAGCCCTTCTTAACACTGCTCCTGATAATTTAGCAGAATTGGAGATAATCATCGGAAAATTAGAAAGTCGTAAAAATATAATCAATGAACGCATCCAAGAATCGCTTTTGAAATCGGCAGAATTACTACCTTCTCAAAAGGAAATAGCTGTGTGTGTATTTCCTTCCAGCAATGTAAATATGACGATGTTTACGGTTGGGGCTGGAAAAATCATTATCCCCTATAATAAAAATTATCTAGACGATTTTATAAAAGTCGGTGTTGCTCACGAATATCATCATAGTGTTTGGGCAGAAAAGTATTTAAGTAATCAAGCTGTGTCTGTTTTAGATAATCTTGTTTTTGAAGGAAAAGCGGTCATGTTCGAGAAAACCGTTTATCCTAATCTTGACTATACCCCAGTGGATTTAGCTTACAACAAAGAATTATGGTCAAAAATTGAACCGGATTTAAACCAAAAGGACTTGAACCGGTCGTTAGAGATTTTGTATGGTGGAAATGATTTACCTCTCTTATATGGTTACAGTGAGGGCTATAAGATGATTAAATCCTATCTTGACCTAAATCCCAACCTAACTCCGGAAGAATGGACAGCCTTAGGTACACAAGAGATCATCGAAAAAGGAAAATACTTTGAAAACTATCAATAGCATTAATCAAGGGCATACCATTGCCAAATATCATATTAAAATGTCTACGAGCAACACTATTAAAGATATACTTGCCATATAATTAGGAGGACAAAAGAATGTTTGAGAAATTTAAAAAGCAGAAAAACAACGAGGAGAAACCGGAAATAGTTGAAGGAACACAAATTAACCCTAGCAATGCAGAGATAGAGGAATTGATGAATAAAGCTGAAATATTGGACGAAGAAGCAATTCAACAACATGGAAAGCATTTTTCGGAGGAAGGGCTTTGGAACAAGATAAAGAAATACTCTAAAAAGGCCGGTTCCTCTGCTATCTATGCCGTGCTGCTTCTTTATTATGTGCTTCAAAAAGAAGAAGTTCCCAAGAAGGAAAAAGCGTTGATTCTTGGTGCATTGGGCTACTTCATCATCCCGCTTGACTTGATTCCGGATGTTGCTGCAGGAGTAGGGTATGCTGATGATATCGGTGCCCTTATTGCAGCTTTGGTTCGAGTATCTATGTATATTGATGAAGATGTTAAAAATCAAGCGAAAGTTAAGCTCCAAAATTGGTTTGGTGACAATGTTGATACTACGGATATAGATGATCGTTTAATTTAAATGCCCGGTATATAGTTTATTAAATAGCAAAAGTGACTACCTGCGGGAGAGTGGCTTTTTTAAAGGACTTCTAAGATAAGGGTAAATGACAAGCTAAAGAAGTTTTTTGTTGAACTGCTGCTTTTGCAAAGTATTTCAATTCAATATTTATGTTGAAATTTCGTCCTTTCCTTGATTTAGGAAAGGGCTTTTTTATAGGACCAAGAACTTAAAATAGTAGAACTCCTTAAAGATTTTTAATAATTTTGGAAAGTTTAAGCCAAAACACTTTTCCATTTGTCTAATAGATGTACACCCAAAACAAAACGAAAGGGGGATTAAGATGAAACTTGAACGTTTAGTTAAAAAAGCACAAAAAGGAAACGATAAAGCCTATTTAATGCTTTTCCAGCGATACGAAGCTGATATTTATCGAATGGCTTATGTCTATGTGAAAAACAAAGACGACGCATTGGACCTGGTTCAAGAAGTGGCCTATCAGTCATTTAAAAAAATCGGTTCATTGAAAAAACCAGAGTATTTTAAGACGTGGCTCATGAAAATTACGATAAATTGCGCTTTGAACCTAATCAATAAAAATAAAAAGGTAATCCTGATGCATCCAGACTTAGAAGTGGCTACTAGAATCGAAGATGGAGACATTGCGCTTTCTTTATCCTTACATAATCTGATTGATGCTTTAAAAGAGGATGAGAAAACCGTCATTCTATTAAAATATTATCATGATCGTACCTTAAAGGAAATTTCGGAGATATTAGACATGCCGCTTGGGACCGCAAAGTCTGTTTTATACCGTGCTTTAGATAAGCTACGAGAAAATATGAAGGAGGTAGGTAATTATGGATAATTCCGTTAAGAAAGAATTATCAAAAATTGAAATCCCTGTCGAGCTTCATGATAGATCTAGATTGGGAATTCATAAAGCTAAATTTGAAATGGACGGCAAATTGAAACGATTTGTAAAAAAACGGATTTCCATAGCTGTGATTTCTGCTTGTTTAATGATTCCAACAGGCGCATTTGCCTATCAAGCACTACTTGCCGATGATTTATATGGTTCATTCGATAATCTAAAAAAGCATGTGGTAAATGTTACAATGGAAAGCTATTTATTAGTTGATGCTAAACTAAACCAAGCAAAAGGTGATCTAGAAAAGGAGGAGTTTGAGCAATTTAAAGATGTATTGAAAATAATCACAAGCGCAAAACTTGAATTTGGAGATAAAAATGGAAACATCGATTATTCTCGAGTCCCTGAAGGAAATTTAGAGGAAATTAAAGCAGCGTTGTACGAAATTCAACCATACTTTGACAAATTAAACGGATTGCCATCGAGCAAAGAGATTTTAACTGCTGAGGAATATGAACAATACATTCAAGCTTTACTAATATATGAAACGACTATGGCGCAACTAGGGATTTCTGCTGCTCCTGAGGTAGCTTCTATTCCTGAAAACATGCAGGAAGAATTCAAAGAAGCTCAGGAACAGTTGAATTATGTAAATGAGCTGCAAACTAATTATAAATAAACATAAATAAATGGAAAGGGAAATTAAGTGGCCAGTAAAAGGGGGTGCTTATAAATAAAAAACATGAAGAACGAAGACAAAACTCCAAGTTCTTCATGTCAATTTTTTAAGGGAAGGGTACAATCGTCCAGCCTAAAACGAAGATTACCGCTACAAAAAATGCTAAATAAATACATAATCCCAATCCCCAAAGCCCAAGGGATCTACTCTTCTTGTTAAAGATTGAGATAATCCCAAATACCAGGGCAATTATTACCCAGGAGGAAGAGAATAGATTTGTTAATGAACCCTCGTATCCAGATAGCAGAGAGATATTTATGAGGGCTAATGCAATAAGCCCCATCATTACACTCATCCATCCACAACTTTGCAAGATAGTATTTTTTATCGTGCCCAATTCCATAGTTTCACCTCTCCCAGTTTCATATAACGAACCATATCCAATTCTCTTAAGGATTCAATTTCGTTTTTAGGTCCCGTAACCACCACACCATACGTTTCAAATCCATTCTTCTCGATATAGCTGATCCGTTCATTCAACTCAAGATTTTTATGAATAGAGACTTCTTCAGCAATATTTTCATATGGTTGTAATTCCTTCAGCATTTCCAGGAAAGTTTCCTGATGTGAAGCGGAATTTCGGAAAGGGGACCAATAGGTATCATCAGGTTGTACGGGATATCCGATGGGAGAAATGACATCGCCATCCGAACTAAGCATCGTTTCCTCCGAACCGGTATAGATCGCTGCCCATGTCACATCAACATTTTCCATTTCATTTTCTACTGCGTCCACTGCATATAGATTGTCTAAAGAGATATACGCTTCTACCACCGTTTCTTCCGGCAATCCTTCCAGTACACGCCATTCCTTCGCGTTATCGAATTCAACCATTTGTTTGGGATGGGCGATCCATTGATTGGTTTGAGTGGGGTATCCAGGGTAAATTTTCTCGAGCCTGGAGCTTTCCTCTTTTTTTACCAGATCATTTAGGACAAAGTGCAAATCATAATGTTTTGCTGGATAAAACTCATCTCCAATTTGTTTATACTGCTCAAAGGACAAGTCCATGGAAAAGAGGGAGAAATTCATATCAAATTCCATCTCTTCTAAAGTAGTATTTGGCTCCGTTATATAAAGAGTTTTACTTGAGACGTCCATTAATGTAGTTGATTTTGTTCCAAAAGCATAATACCCGAAGGTCAACATATAGCAAGTTGGAACAATCAATAGAATGACCGTTAGAGTTGAGAGAATGATCTTCCATCTGGATGAGTTGATGGCTCTTTTCATTTTTTTAGTTCCATTATTCGCAGGATGCACCTCTTTGTTCTTCGCTTTAAATAGTAACTTTTCATAAGAATCCATTATTAATAATCCTCCTCTGCCAACATTTCTCGCAGCCTTTTCCTTCCTCGTGCCAAATGACTTTTCAAGGTGTTTACCTTGATATCTAAAATATTTGCAGCTTGCACATTTGTACAATCATGCACATCACAGAGCAAAATCGCCTGTTTTTCAATGGGTCGTATATGTTCTAAATAGCGTAATAGCTCTATGTATGCGTCATTTTCAAGCACGATTTTCTCTGGTGTTTTTAAGTCGATTTGCGAGAATTCATTTGTCATGACATATCGTTTGTCTTTTCTGACGCGATCTATGAAGGTGTAGTAGCCCACCTTGAAAAGCCAAGGTTTGATTTCCTCGATTTCATCGGCTAGTAAAACAATGTGTGCTTTTGTAAAGGTTTCTTGTAGTAAATCTTCGGTTTCGGCATGATTTCTTGTTAGCGAATATAGATAGCGATATAAGTCATTGAAGTATAGTGTATATACTTGTTCTAAATCCATTACTTCCCACCTTTCACTTTAACCACGGATAGGGGACGTAAAAAGTTGCAATATAAACAATATTTATTTGGAAAAACACTTTCTTTTGAAATGTCACGTTCTTACTGGTTTCGTGACGAAACAAAGAATACCTTTTATT
>DAMDNS010000231.1:0-5013 GCA_032083605.1 Ureibacillus sp. | reverse complement strand
CTTGTCATTTCATTAATTGACTACATATATGAAAAATATGAGTATGAGAAGCAATTGAAAATGTCTAAGCAGGACATTAAAGACGAATACAAAAATGCTGAAGGTGACCCGAAGATCAAATCCAAGATCAAGCAGCGTCAAAGAGAAATGGCTATGCGAAGAATGATGCAGGAAATTCCAAATGCAGATGTAGTCATTACCAATCCAACTCACTATGCCATAGCTCTTAAGTACAACGAGCAGAATATGGAGGCGCCTAAGATTGTTGCAAAAGGAACAGATTATGTAGCCCAGAAGATTAAGTTGATTGCAAAAGAAAATGACGTTGTAATGGTGGAAAATCGTCCGCTTGCACGGGCGATGTATGACCAAGTGGAAATCGGTCAACAGGTTCCGGAAGAATTTTTTAAAGCGATAGCAGAAATACTAGCTTATGTATATCGTATAAAGCGTAAAATTTAGACCATAGTAGGAGGGAAATACATGAAGATTCGTGACATAGGTGTTTTAGCTGCAGTTATCATGATTGTAGCAATGCTCATCATCCCTCTACCGACATGGTTATTAAGCTTTTTAATCATTATTAATATTACCTTGTCATTATTAGTTTTATTAGTAGCGATGAATATGAAGGAAGCATTGGATTTCGCCATTTTCCCTTCGATCATCTTGTTATTGACATTATTTCGATTGGGATTAAGTATATCTACCACTCGTGCGATTTTGGCGCAGGGTGATGCTGGTGATGTTGTTCATACATTTGGTGAATTCGTAACAGGTGGGAATATCCTGGTCGGTTTAGTAATTTTCATGTTATTAGTTATCATTAACTTCATAGTTATTACAAAAGGTTCGGAACGTGTAGCTGAAGTGGCTGCCCGTTTCACATTAGACGCAATGCCTGGTAAACAAATGAGTATCGATGCGGATTTGAATGCCGGGATGATTTCGGAAAAAGAAGCAAGAGAACGACGCGAAAAAGTATCAAGTGAATCGGATTTTTATGGAGCAATGGACGGAGCGACCAAATTCGTAAAGGGTGATGCCATTGCTTCGATTATCATCGTTTTCATCAACTTGCTTGTTGGTATTGTTATTGGGATGCTTCAGCTTGGCTATACAATGGCCGATGCTGCAACCCATTTCTCGACACTTACAGTCGGGGATGGACTAGTCTCACAAATTCCGGCATTGCTCGTATCAACTGCAACAGGTATCGTTGTGACACGTGCAGCATCTGAGGGGAACTTAGGTGAAGATATTGCCAATCAATTGTTTGCACAATCAAAATTACTTTACATTGCAGGTGGAACAATTCTCTTATTAGGTCTGTTTACTCCACTTCCTGAATGGATTACGATGCCAATTGCAGCTGTATTAATCGGTGGTGCTTACATGATTAATAGTAAGCAAAAACAAGTTGAAGACCCAGAGGAGTTACTTGAGATTGAAGAAGAAGTGGCAGCCGATACAATGAAGAATCCTGAGAATGTTGTCAATCTACTTAATGTAGATCCTATCGAATTTGAATTTGGATATGGGCTGATTCCGTTGGTTGATGCAAGCCAGGGTGGAGACTTATTAGATCGAGTTGTGATGATTCGGCGACAATTAGCCCTTGAATTAGGAATTGTCATACCTGTCGTCCGAATTCGAGATAATATTCAATTACAGCCAAATGAATATCGCATTAAAGTAAAGGGTAATGAAATGGCAAGGGGAGAACTTCTTCTGGATCACTACCTATCCATGAGTCCGGGGGATGATGATTCAATCGAAGGAATTGATACGATCGAGCCTTCCTTTGGGTTGCCTGCTAAATGGATTACCGAAAGAGTGAAAGAGGACGCGGAGATGCTCGGTTATACAGTGGTTGATCCGCCAAGTGTAGTGTCTACTCACTTAACTGAAATTATCCGTGCCAATGCCCATGAATTACTTGGACGTCAGGAAACAAAACAATTAATCGATCACCTAAGAGAGAACTATCCAATCTTAGTAGAGGAACTTACGCCAACACCATTATCGATTGGTGAAATTCAAAAGGTTTTGGCAAAACTATTAAAAGAAAATGTTTCAATTCGCAATTTGCCAATTATCTTTGAAACATTAGCGGATTATGCAAAACTTACAAGCGATACGGATGTTCTAACAGAATATGTTCGTCAAGGCTTGGCTAGACAGATTACTTCTCAATATGTATCAGGTGGAGCAAGCTTAAAAGTAATTACGATTCCTGGGAAATTAGAGAAGCTTATTGCCGATAGCATACAGCAAACAGATCACGGCAATTATTTAGCAATGAATCCTCAAGATTCACAAAATGTATTAGAGGCAATTGCAAAGGAAGTAGAGAAAGTATCCTTTATGGAACAATCTCCAATCATTCTATGTTCACCAGGAATACGAATGTATTTAAGACAATTAACCGAGCGTTACTTCTCACAAATCCCTATTTTGTCCTATAACGAATTAGATGCAAATGTTGAAATTCAAAGTGTTGGAGTGGTGAATGTAGAATGAAGATGAAAAAATATACAGCACCTTCTATCGCAGAAGCGATGAAATTAGTTCGAGCGGAATTGGGCGATGATGCTGTAATCATAAATTCAAAAGTAATCGTTACAAAGAAGCTGTTCGGACTTATCAAGCATAAAAATTTTGAAGTTCTGGCTGGAATTGACCAAGTGGAGACAAGACAAATGTCTCCACGTCTCCCGGATATAGAAACTAAAACAACTCAAGTATATGCACCTCCCCAACAGCAGAACTTACATATTGACGATACATTATCGAAAGAATTGAAAAGTGAAATAGCAGATTTGAAGTTGATGATGAAATCGATGCAAAAGCATACAATTCAATCCGAATTGCCAGAGAATTTCTTGCCTTATATTGACTTCTTGAAACGTCAAGAACTTAGTGAAGAGCTCATCACGGCAATAAGTGATGAGCTTTTTGTGCATCAAAAAATGCAGGAAGCTCCTTTAACAAAGAGCGAGATGAGGGACATCACCAAACAGGTATTACGAAAACTGCTTACAGAATTACCTATGGGCGGGCTTTCCTATGAGAAGAAATATATCAATGTGTTTGGACCAACCGGTGTCGGTAAAACAACAACCATTGCCAAAATGGCAGCGCGCTCTGTTTTAGAGAAAAAGAAAAAGATTGGCTTTATCACAACCGATACTTACCGCATAGCGGCTATCGAGCAGTTAAAAACCTATGCCAATCTCTTGCAGGCACCTGTTGAAATCGTATACAACGAGAATGATTACAAGAAGGCCATTGAAAATTTTGCCCATCTTGATTTGGTTTTCATCGATACAGCCGGCCGTAATTATAAGGAAGCCAAATATGTTGATGACCTGAAACAAATGATTAACTTCGATGAAGAAGTCGAGTCCTACCTTGTACTTGCTCTAACAGCGAAAGAACAAGATATGGAAGCAATAATTCAACAATTTAGTGAAATACCAATAGGTAAATATATCTTTACGAAAATAGATGAAACAAATTCTATTGGCACTATGTATAATTTAATGATTAAATATAATAAAGGACTTGCTTACTATACGAATGGACAAGAAGTACCAGAGGATATTGAAGAGGCCAAATTAGAAGCAGTACTTGAACTGTTCTTTCAAGGAGAATTTTAATGAGAGACCAAGCTGAAAATTTAAGAATGAAGATGCTGGAAAGTCAAGGTGCACAAGCTCGATCCATTGCGATTGTAAGTGGAAAAGGTGGGGTAGGGAAAAGTAATTTTTCTACAAATTTTGCCATTAATCTTTCGAAATTAGGAAAGAAGGTTGTCGTTTTAGATATGGATATCGGCATGGGTAATGTCAATATTCTTATAGGTAGAACGGCTCAATACAATTTAAAGCATTATTTATTTGGTGAAGCATCCCTGGACGAAGTGATGTATGAGGGTCCGCACAATTTAAAATATATTTCCGGTGGATCAGGCATGTCGTCTGTCATGGAATGGTCAAAAGATATGGTGGATGCATTATTTAATGCATTTGAGCAATTACAAAAGACCTTTGACTACATTCTTTTTGATATGGGTGCTGGTGCAACAAACTGGTCATTGGATTTAATAAACGCAATTGACGAGATTATTGTAATTACAACAGAAGAACCAACAGCCATAACGGATGCCTATTCCATGATGAAATATATACATGTAAGAGATCCTGAAAAAACCAATTACTTGTTATGTAATAGAGCCTATTCAAAAGAAGAAGGTCAAGAAACATTAAATCGTCTGGAAAGTACCATGAAGCAATTTTTGAAAAAGGATGTTATTGTTCTTGGTTCCTTGCCGGAGGATCAAGTCGTCAGAAAAGCAGTACGAGAACAAGTGCCGTTTTCTATAGCTTATCCCGACAGTAATATCTCAAGGACCTTAAGAAGTATGGTTCAACAATTTGTGGATCGTAATCAGGTCGAAATTCATGGCACGGATAAGAAAAATAGCTTTTTAACAAAATTAAGAAGTATTTTTTCGAAAGGGAGTGATTAATTGGAATTCTCAAATAAAAGCAAGCTTTTAGTTGTGGATGACTCTGCTTTTATGAGAAAGCTAATTAGTGACTTCTTTACTGATAATCCGAAAGTAGAAGTCGTTGGCACTGCCCGCAATGGAAAAGATGCGATTAAAAAAATACAAAGTTTAAAACCGGATGTCGTAACAATGGACGTTGAAATGCCTGAGTTAAACGGGCTGGATGCATTAAAGGAAATCATGGCTATTTCTCCGGTCCCTGTAATCATGCTGTCCAGTACGACGCTTCAAGGTGCAGAAAACGCGCTTATTGCAATGGAAAATGGTGCTGTCGATTTTGTAGCAAAACCAAGTGGGACAATCTCGCTTGATTTGCACAAGATCAAAGAAGAATTAGTACATAAAGTGGAACATGCTGCACATGTTTCAGTAACTAAATTGAAAAAGCAAAAGTCAGAACCAAATCCAATGTTAAAGGCAGCAAGTCTGAAACAAGA
>DAMDNS010000230.1:0-5031 GCA_032083605.1 Ureibacillus sp. | reverse complement strand
TGAATTGCGGTAGAAAATATGACCATAGCCATCTAAAGAAAGTACCCCTTCCTGAATACGAGCACCGCCTGAATCATTAATACCGATGAAAGGAGTACCATTTTTTGCAGCAAGGTCCATTACCGCAGCAATCTTCATGGCATGCATCTCACCAAGGGCACCGCCAAATACAGTAAAGTCTTGTGCAAATAAATAGATATTCCGGCCATTAATTTTCCCAAAGCCTGTTACTACGCCATCTCCAGGACCCACTTGGTTGTCCATGCCAAAATCAGTTGTTCTATGGGTAATAAATGGATTAATCTCAACGAATGTTCCTTCATCAAGTAGTAAATCGATACGTTCACGAGCTGTCAGCTTCCCTTTTTCATGCTGCTTTTCAATTCGTTTGTCTCCCCCACCAAGCTCGATTTCACGTTTACGGTCATACATTTCGTTAATTTTATCAAACATGTCCATAGCTCACTTTTCCCCTTTTCCGCTTTTATCACATAGTTCATATAAAACACCAAAAGAATCCTTAGGGTGCAAAAAGGCAACTTCTGCTCCTCCTGCACCTGGTTTTGGTTCCTCTGAAAGAATGCGAACCCCTTTTTCTCTTAACTCTTGCATTCTCTCACGGATACCTGCAACACCAAAAGCAATATGCTGAATTCCTTCCCCACGCTTTTCAATATGTTTATAGATTGCACTTTCTTCACTTGTTGGCTCTAATAATTCGAATTTCACATTCCCCGCATCAATAAATGCGACGCGAACCTGTTGAGAAGGAACTTCTTCAATTTTCAGTAATTTCAGCCCAAGTGTTTCTGTATAATATGTAATTCGTTCATCCAGATTTTTGACAGCAATCCCAATGTGATCCACTCTCTCCATCATAACACCCCTTCTGTACTAGTACATCTATATTTTAACTAATTTGAAAACAATTCGCTACGTACTTGTGTTATTTTCTAAATTTGATAAACTAATTTTAATACAGTGAAACTTCAAACAGCGGTGTCGCATGCCTTCATTGTTTGTTTATAAAACCAGCCGGATATTTGCTGGCACTTACTAGGCTAACAAACACTCTTTTTTCAATAGAAGTAAGTGCAAGTTAATGCGGGAAACGAGAAGGAGAGAATTTATATGAGCAATAAAAAATTTCAGAAAATAGTTGTATATTGCATGATAGCAATAATGGTAATCTCTACATTAGCATTTGGCCTATCATTCTTCTAAATTTCTGAGCCTTCGCGATTACATTGGATCTGTAATCGCCTTTTTTCTGCCCTGATTCTTAATCCCTTTAAATGACTGTTTAATCGCTAAATACTCATCCATTTCTTCAATGAATTGATAAAGCGAAGCCATAGCGAGAAATTTCTCATGTGTTTCCGGTAATGGCATTCTAGCAAATTCTTCTTTAACAATTTCCAATTTCTCTCTAAACCTCTTAGCAGTATTTCCGGAGTGAACATTTTCTGCCAAGTCCTCCATAAATTCCGCAACTAGCTCTGCCTGCTGTACCATAACAGGCAAGGTTGTAATTTTTGGAAGTACCCTTTCAATAATCTCGAATTGCTTTTCACGCATATCAAAGTATAAATAAAACTCATTTTGTTTACGGGTTAAATGGTTTTCAACATCCTTGAAGGCTAAAGATTTTGCTTTATTTAAAAGATTTTCTGCTTGGATAATTTCTTTCCCATCCCATGATGTATCACCATTACGTAAATATTTAACTATCTCTGAAAAAATAGAGCGGTAAATGGCTTCAAGCTCGTCAATGTAACGCTCTAGATCCTTCTGATAATCTCCCATATACATATTGACGGCCAGTGCTGTTCCAAAGCCGATAGCCATCAATGATAACTCATTTAAGAGTAAATCCAATGTAAAATTTGCTTCGGAATACAAGTGCATAATAATAACTACACTGGAGATAAAGCCTGCAGCAACATTTATGGAAACGATTGTTGGGATAAACAATAAAATCATAATTCCTAATACGATTGGATTATAATCAATGATTTCAAATAATAAATAGGCAAAAGCCATTCCTATTATGCTTGCGACGAATCTTGTGTATACTGCATGAACAGATTTTCTTTTAGTAGTTTGTATACAAAGTATCGTCAAGATAGCAGCAGAGGATGCGAATTCTAAATTAAAATAGCTTGCAATCGCAATAGCTATTGTCGCGCCAACTGCTGATTTAATTGTTCGATAGCCGATTTTATACTTTTTAATATCGACTGCCTCCTTCAAAAATCGTCACTACACATTATTATGAAAATTGCGACAAAGAAAAATTTTAGAAAACTAGGCTGATTGCCAAGCTTCTTAGCGATCAGCCTTAGTTTTTTCTTGCAGGATAAGAAAGTTGTAAACTTTCCTATCCGCAAACATGTCCCTAAAACAAAATGACTTTAAGGAGTTTTATAATATGAAGCTAGCAATTAATTACACTTCTTCACAGTATTCTTCAAAGTTTCCTTGAAGGTTTGTAACAACCGACATTGGATCATGTCCTTCAATTTCATGACGCCCGATATCTGCAACAATTTTTCCGTCTTTTAATAAAACGAATGCCGGTGAAGATGGAATGTGGTTGTCCCCAAATAAGTGACGAGCAGCAGCAGTTGCTTCTTTATCTTGACCTGCAAATACTGTTACTAAATGATTTGGACGTTTATCATAATGTATCGCATTTGCGGCTGCTGGACGCGCAATTCCTCCTGCACATCCACAAACTGAATTCACCATTACAAGAGTTGTACCAGGACGCGCAAATGCTTCCTCTACCTCTTCCGGTGTACGCAACTGTTCGTAGCCTGCACCTTCCATCTCAGCACGTGCTGTTCTTTTAATTTCTTCCATAAATAAATCGTAATCCATATTCATGATTTATCGCTCCTCTCAAAACCCATTTTAACATAAAGATACTGTTTTGCATGATTATCTTGCTTCTTTGGAAAACAACTTTGATACACCTTGTGTGACAGTCATTTCTCCTCGTAGTATGGCCTCTTCAAGCAGCTTTACTTGCGTTTTTCTATCAGCGTTTTGGAAAAAAGAATCGATTAGGGAATCTCGGATCATAGTATGGAACCATTCTTTGGTTTGTTCAAGTCTTCTTGAATCCCAAACAGAGCTACTTTTGATAGCTTGTTCGAATTGGCAAATCATTTCCCAAACATCCGTTAACCCTGTTTTTTCAATGGAGGAAACAGGCAATGCTCTACTCATCCATCCTGGAGTAGCTGGTTGGAGAAAGTGGAGTATCTGCAAATATTCACGAACTGTTTTTTTCGCTTTCCGAATATTGTCTCCATCACTTTTATGAACGATGATGCCATCAGCGAGCTCCATAATCCCTTTTTTCATTCCTTGTAATTCGTCACCAGCCCCTGTTAGCACTAACAAAAGGAAGAAATCAACCATTCCGCGTACATAGGTTTCACTTTGCCCTACTCCAACCGTTTCAATCAAGATTACGTCATATCCGGCTGCTTCACATAGAAGCATGGTTTCTCTGGATTTCTTATGGACACCACCTAATGTACCTGCACTTGGAGATGGCCGGACAAAAGCTCTCTTATTTCGGCTCAATTCTTCCATTCGTGTCTTATCACCCAAAATACTGCCACCCGATAGTGTAGAGCTTGGGTCAATTGCTAATACCGCTACCTTTTTCCCCATTTCACACAACATTGTACCAAAGGCTTCTATAAAGGAACTTTTCCCCGCTCCTGGAACTCCAGTAATTCCAATTCGAATGCTATTCCCTGTAAAGGGGAGAAGCTCTTGCAAAAGCTTTTGCGCCTGGTCTTTATGTTCGTTATTGGCACTTTCGATCAGGGTGATGGCCTTTGAAAGAGATGTTCGCTGTCCCGCGCGTACTTCACTTGCCAGTTTTGGAATATCAATGGATTCGTGCTTTTTTTTCTTGAATCTTTTTGGTTTAATGGTCATTCCATCATGACCACCCTCTACTCCATTTCTGACATTTAAAGCCCCCTTGTCTTGTGCCGAGTGATCATTGCGTTCCATTAGTTCGACACTTCCTCGTAACCTAAACGTCTGTATATTTCTTCGATAATTTTTATCGCCGATACCGGAATTACCGTACCAGGGCCAAAAATGGCAACTGCCCCTGCATCATAGATATATTGGTAATCTTGGGCTGGAATTACTCCACCAACAATGACGATAATATCTTCCCTGCCTAATTTTTTCAGCTCTTCGATTAATTCAGGCACTAATGTTTTGTGTCCTGCTGCAAGAGAAGATACCCCAACACAATGCACATCATTTTCAACCGCCATTTGTGCTGCTTCTTCAGGTGTCATAAATAATGGTGATATATCAACATCAAAGCCTAAATCCGCATAGCCTGTTGCTACTACTTTTGCTCCACGATCATGACCATCCTGCCCCATTTTGGCTACAAGAATTCGTGGACGACGCCCCTCATTTTCTAAAAATTCCTCTGTCATTTGCTTTACTTCTTTAATTAACTCATCATCTGAGAAATTTGAAGAATAAACTCCTGAAATAGAACGGATTACTGCTTTATGGCGACCCGATACCTTTTCAATGGCATCTGAAATTTCTCCTAGGGATGCACGAGCACGAGCTGCTTCAACAGCAACAGCCAACAGATTTTCTTCTCCAGTTTGAGCAGCATTCGTTAGCCGGGCTAAATGCTTTTCAACCTCTGCTTCATTGCGCTCAGCCTTTAGTTTTTCCAGGCGCTCAATTTGTTTTTGACGTACGACTGTATTATCAATATCCAAAATGTCGATAGGCTCTTCCACATCCAGAAGATATTTATTTACCCCAACAATGGTTTCAGTTTTAGAATCGATTTTTGCTTGGCGTTTTGCGGCTGATTCTTCTACCTTCATTTTAGGCAAGCCCGTTTCGATGGCCTTTGCCATTCCGCCAAGCTCCTCAATTTCTTCGATTAATACCCATGCTTTTTCCATAAGTTCGTCCGTCAATTTTTCAACGTAATACGCTCCTCCCCATGGATCAATCACT
>DAMDNS010000229.1:0-5051 GCA_032083605.1 Ureibacillus sp. | reverse complement strand
CGTCGAAGAGTAATTCGAAATACACATCGTCCTCAATCATCGGCAGCTGGATCGCTTCACTTAAATTATATAAATTCTTCTTTTCTTCTATAGTCATGCTGATGCCAGTTGGATTATGAAGCGTTGGAATTGTATACAAAATGGCTTGTCGCTTTTTACGAATATCCTCAATCGCATCGGCAGATAGTTTGCTTTCAGGTAAAGCATACAGGTTCATTCCAAAGGATTGAAAGGTATGGATGGAGTTTAAATATGAAAAGCTGTTCTGAAATACATATGAACCTGTTTCGAGTAATCCAAGGGCAATTAAATGAAGTGCTTGGAGTCCACCGGAAACAATACAAATATTTTCAGGGGATGTTTCGAGACCGCGTTTTTTTACATAATGGCAAATAGCCTGACGCAGACTTAAGCTCCCTTGAGGAGAGGAATAGCCAATCGCTTTCCCATCCAGCTGTATCTCGCTGAGAGATTGTTGTAGTTTGGCTGTTGGAAGTAATGATGGACTTAACTCACCTGTGCCTAATCGAATCACATCCCCATCTTGTTCAAACTCATTGATCAATTGAATTGTTTGGTAGTTGGCTTTATGGATACTTGATTCAATATAATACTGCCAATTCGTCTGGTTCTGCTTCATCAGCACATTCCAGGAATCATTGGATACATAAGTTGCAGAACCAGCTTTAGAAGCCAAAAGTCCATTTGCCTTTAGCTCATCAATGGCTTCTTGAAGTGTACTGCGGTTGACACCGAGGGATAATGCCAGGCTTCGTTGGGGCGGCAATTTGGTACCAAGTGGCCACTCCCCACTTTGAATTTGCTCGGTAATCCATTGAACAATTTGGTCAGATAAACTCGTAGATAAGGAACGATTCGGTTGCCAATTCATAATAATCTCCTTTTTGAAATTGGGTGGTAAATAAACCATCCAATTGGACCTTTTTTCTATTTATATCATAGGTATGATAGAGAGGAAAGGAGTTTAAAAGATGGAGCCTTTACTACATGGAATATTATTGGCATTTGGCCTGATCTTGCCTTTAGGGGTGCAAAATGTTTTTGTTTTTACGCAAGGGGTTACACAGCCAAATTTAATTAAAGCGTTACCAGCTACGATAACGGCTGCTTTATGTGACACGCTTTTGATTATACTTTCAATTCTCGGATTATCTCTAATTGTAATGCAATTTGAATGGCTGCGAATTGTTTTATTAGTAAGTGGAATTCTATTTCTGCTATATATGGGGAAGGTTATTTGGACATCACCTGCCGCGAATGTTAAGGGAGAAGAAGCTTTACCCTTGAAAAAGCAGATTGTCTTTGCTCTTTCCGTTTCTTTGCTAAACCCGCATGCTTTATTAGATACAATTGGTGTGATTGGGACAAGTGCTATCAAGTATAGCGGGCAACAACAAGTATTCTTTGCAGCTGCCTGCGTATTGGTATCTTGGATTTGGTTTTTCGGACTAGCGATTTTAGGTGCAACACTTAAAAAGCTTCGTATCCCTGCGCGGATTTTTATTTTATTTAATAAATGCTCCGCCATGTTCATCTGGTGTACAGCAATCTATTTACTTATAAGTATTTTTAAAGGGTAATGCTTTCTGGTGCTGAACAATTTCAAGTGCGTAGAGAAAAATTTTTAAAGAATAAATCCAATTTAAATAAAAGATGAATACCGACTAAAGTCTTTTATCTCAAGGAGAAGTTGACGCTGACTATCCAATAGTAGGCATTTACACCAATACATTCGTCTAGAACACAATATCACTGGTGCATATATTGTTACAGAGTTAGAAATGAGGAGGTGTTCGGAATGGGTAAAAATGTTGGCGGTGAGTTCGAATATAGCGGAGGCAACGGTTCATGGTTCGCTTTATTAGTAGTACTATTCATTCTTCTAATTATTGTTGGTGCATACTACTTTAACGGTGGAAATGGCTACTAATCATTAAAGGCTAAAAACTTGCCCTCCAGGAATTTCTTGGAGGGCTTTTTAATTCAAACAATTACATGAAAATTTCCGTGATTTGGAATTGCAGTAGGGAAGTTGGATTGTAAATAATCCTTCCATAAAAAAGGGACTGTTTGGGCTGTTTCAAAAAGAACCTGCCGATTTTTTAATAAGGGAAAGTCGTAACCTGTTAACCGATAGCTGTTTACGACAACGCGATGGCTTTGGTTATTGCCAAGAGGTTTTCCCTGGAAGGTTAAACTCTGTACACGATTACCAACAGGTTTTTTCATATCAATTAAATAACTGATTCCACCCCAAAAATCATACTGATAGGGCTGAAGTGTATCTGGAAAAACTTTTGTGCTAAAGTCAATTTCTCCATTTTGATTGAGTGCAAAAACGGCTGCACTTTGTTCGATTAACTGTTTAATCTCCGCTCCAGATAGCGAAATGACTCGTAGTTTATGCTCACGAGGTGCATTCTCGAGTAAATCTCGATTTGTAATCCTGCCTTTAAAGCCACCCTCTTCTAAGTACAGAAGATCACAAACCGAAATTTGGGCATTCGTGGCTTTAAGCTGCATGTCGTGAATTAGTTGAATAAAGGGATGGCTCGATAATCTGGAATTCAGTAATCCTTTATATGAATAATCCCCTTGTATGTAAGTCAGCTCTTCATCCAGCCAATTTTCTACTTCGGCAGAATAAAAACATTCATCCTTCACTAGTTGATGAAATATCGCGTGGTTTTGATTTTGTTCAAAGTCGATTTGTACTTCAAAAAATCCATTGGCGTGTGAGGTGGGCTGGATGGTTAAAGTATCGTGAATTTTTTCGTTAATATATAAATGCTGGTGCCCTGTAATCAATAAATCTATTCCGTTAATCGTATCTAAAATCTCATTTGCTTGGTTTTCGCCAATTCGCTCTTGAAACAATGTCCCGGTTAAGGGGTCCTCTGAAAATCCCCCGTGATAGGAAACGATGAGATAATCAGGCTTTTCATTCCTTTTTACATACTGTATCCAATCTTTTAGAGCTTCTAAAGCATCCTCCAATTGAATTCCCCTTGTATATCCGTGCTCATCCCAAATCGTCGTAAAGTGAGTAGTTGCACCGATAACAGCAAACTTTTTCCCGCTGATCATCTTTGTGAAATAGGGCTTGGAAAAGTCCCCAAGATTGCAGCTAATCCAAGGAAACCGGCATTCTGAGCGTAAGCTTCGAATAGCAGGCAGCGAATCATGAAATTCATGATTTCCAAAAATAGCGACATCATAGATTTCATTGGCCAACGCAATCATGGGATGGCGTTTATTACTAATATGCTTGTAATAAAAGGTCGCTGGGCTTCCATCCAGAAAATCGCCATTATCGATTACTAAAGCAGGATCTATGGCCTTTACTTGTTGAATTAACTGCTTGAATCGATCTAATCGTCCATGGATATCACTCGTAATTATTATCGATATGGACACACCTTTCACCTCATCTCTCTCTATTTTTTATAGCATATATTTAGTATGAGTAAATGAAAAATTACTCATTTACATGTTATTGGAATCTATGCTACACTTAAATCCGTAAAATAAAACTATATATTGTGTTTGTTTTAGTTAGGTACTACTACATGTAGTTTAATAGGGAAGTTCGGTGTAAATCCGACGCTGTCCCCGCAACTGTAATGCTGACGATGATTCGATACCACTGTGTTTTCATGGGAAGGGAATCAAAGGGTGAAGCTAAGCCAGGAGACCTGCCTAGTAAAACAGATCAATCATTTCTTCGGGGATTGAGAAATGGGGACGCACCCTATTTCAATTCACTTAGGACGTTTCCATTTTAGGCTATCTCTTTTCGAAGAGATAGCCTTTTATTTTTGTCTGAGGATGAATCTTAATATGCAGTTTATACCATGCACAAAGAGGTAATGGAGTTAGTAAAAATAAATAGAGAAGAGGGATCCGATTGAAATTATATACAAAAACAATTTGTCCAAAATGCATGTGGGTTAAATCTGAATTGAAAAAATCCGGATTGAACATAGAAGAGGTCAATATTGATCATGAGCCAGAAGCGAAAGAAATACTTATGAAGGCGGGCTTCCTGACAGTTCCCGTATTGGATCTTGAAGGGCAGCTGATTGGGGACGTAAGCAAAATTATTTCCCAAATCGAGTTGGTTGCAGGGTGATTGCATATGCTAGTCGAACAGGAAATGTCCGCTATATCACCTCTAAGCTAGAAGCGGAAACCATTGAAATTAAAGAGGGATTACAGTTGGACAAGCCCTATTTATTAATGACCTACACGGATGGGTTTGGAGATATTCCTGTCAAGGTGGCTCAATTTCTGGAACAGAATAGTCCGCTTTGTAAAGGGGTTGTTGTGAGTGGCAATAGCAACTTTGGACATCAGGTATTTGGTGGTGCGGGGGATAAAATTGCCTTGCGATATCGGGTTCCGCTGGTAAGGAAACTGGAGCTGCGTGGCTATCCGACAGATTATGAAGCGATTCAAGAGTTCTATGAAACGAGGGTGAAGGAATGAAAACATATTTAAAACTAAATAATGATGTGCTCAATCGATATAATACAACCGGACAGCTTGAGCTCGAAAAGGACAAAGAGGCAACAAGGCGCTACTTTTTAGAATATGTAAACGTACGCTTGCGCTACTTTATCGATATTGAAGAAAAAATCCGTTATTTAGTTGAAGAAGGGTATTACGAAAAAGAGTTTATAGAACTGTATGACTTAGAATTTATTAAACACTTATATAAAAAAGCATATGATTACAATTTCCGCTTTCCTTCTTTTATGAGTGCGAGTAAATTTTACGACAGCTATGCCATGAAAAGCCGTGATGGTGAAGAAATTCTCGAAAAATATGAAGATCGTATCGTGATTATCGCTTTGTACTTAGCGCAAGGGAATGTGAATTTGGCAGAACGGGCTGTCGAAGCTATGATGGAAGCCTATCAGCCTGCTACACCAACCGCTCTAAATAGCGGAAAGAAAGCCCGTGGAGAGCTCGTGAGCTGCTTCAAATTATCGATGGATGATTCGATGAACAGTATTGCCGAGAATATC
>DAMDNS010000228.1:0-5067 GCA_032083605.1 Ureibacillus sp. | reverse complement strand
TTGAGGATTATTTCCAGGATAAACTTATTCGCTATACAGATGTTTTATCCGAAAATATACACGAGCTGGGAGACGAGCCTTCGGTAAAAGCGCGGAACCAATTAAAAAATATACTACCAAACGGTATTCAAACGGCCAACCATCACTTTTTTAATATTGAAAAAGGAGAAAGGGGCATAGGCTATGTTTGGTTAAAAATTGAGGAAGAAAAGAAAAGTGCATTTCTTTATGAAATTTATATTTTAGAAGAATATCGTGCAAAAGGTTATGGAACAAAGACCATGAAATGCCTGGAGGAATTCCTGCAGCAGAAAGACATCCATTATTTTAAGCTTCATGTTTTCGGGAGCAATATAGGGGCTCGTAAACTATATGAAGAGCTTGGATTTGAGATTGCCGGCATAAATATGATGAAGCCGTTAACAGGAGGCATCAAATGATTATCAGGGACATGAACAAGGAAGATATTGGACGAGTTAGAGCAATTGCAAAGGATACTTGGAGGGATACTTATAGTAGTTTTATTCCGGAAGAAATTCAGGATAAGGTCTTGGCAGAGGCATACTCGCAGGGTGAAATGTCCAATCGATTCGAGTCTTGCAGCAATTTGGTAGCAGAAGAAGATGGCGAAATTATGGGTTATGCATTTTTGACAGATAAAAAACAAGAGAACCACCTCTTTGTGGAATCGCTCTATATCCACCCAATTTATCAAGGCCGAGGTATTGGAAGACAATTGCTGCAGAAAGGAGTTGCTATGTATCCCCTGGCAACAGTCCTATCACTAACAGTCTATAAAGGAAATCCAAATATTTCATTTTATGAAAAGGAAGGATTTAAGGCTGTGAAAGAAAATAAGGGCAGCTTCTTTGAACACCCAGTATCGTTTATTTTGATGGAAAAGGAATTAAGCTAATGCGTTATGCCGGATGCCAAAATAAGGAGTGCAATCATGACGGAGTATAAAAAAGGGATTGGTCAATTCGTAAAAGGAGAAACGGCAGAAGAACGATTTAAAAAGATGCATGGCATGACGTTTGAAGAATGGAGTGCTAAGCAATTTAAAACGCATACAGGAATGACATATGAGGAATGGTACATTCAGAAAGTCAAATCTTCTACACCATTTGAGATCATGAAAGAACGCAATGAAGAAATTACTGATGAAGATGTCAAGCTGGTTGAGGACCTGCAATCGCTGGGGTTAAAAAATGAAGTGATCATTGTAATGTTTCATTATATTGCAGCCGTTAGTAAAATTGGCTTTGTTCACTCCTTGGTAAGGGAAATGGGGGAGCACTGGTTCAATCATAATATCGCAACGATTGAAGAGGCAATGGCTTTTGCAAGGAGTGAATACGATAAAGATGGGGAGTCATGACGATTGACAAAAGCCGTACGCAATTACGCACGGCCTATTCCTTCAACGGCATTAAGGCATTCGATTGATCGATGAAAATAAAGGCATCATAGCGGCTCCCGACTCTTGAAGGGACGTAATTTCCATAGGCTTCAAATTCAGGGTTATAAACAACGCCAATTGCGCGGTGGCCAATCCAGTCGTTGAAGATTTCTCGATTTTCCTTGTTAAAAAGAAGGATTTTATCTTCAGCACCAGCGGCATGAAGCTGTCCTTCCCAGGTGCTCAGTTTAGATGGGGGGACATCAATAACTTCCAAAGGATCACCCCAGCTATCTGCAGCGATAACTGTTCCTTCATATGAACCAAATCCGATGGCAAAAGTATTGTCCTTGCCGTATTGCTCACGCATCAGCTGGCCGACATTGATTAATCCATCGTCCTTCATATCCGTTTCAGAAGCATCCCCGATATGGGTGTTGTGCTCCCAAATGATGATTTTCGCATCCTCTCCATGGTATTTCATCAATTCATTAATTGCTTCGACCATATGCTCATCCCGTGTATTCCAGGATTTTGCATCCTGCATCATCGCTCGGTAATAGGCTTCAGCATTTTTAGCCACAAGTGCATTCATGATTACATTTAAATCCTCTTCATGCTCATCCGAGTAGTGCTCTTCGTTGCTCCTTAAGGATTTCAATAGACTCGATACTTCGCTGATGCATTCCCCTGTAAAATGAGCAGTGGAAAGGGCATAGTGTTCCGGCATGCGGTTGTAGGGCTCGAAGCAGGAGAAAGCCTTTTTCGCGTGCTCCAAGTCTACCTTGTACTCGGGATTTTCCGATAAAAAATTCAGCACTTCATCAATGGATTCGTAGAGGCTGTATAAGTCGATTCCATAAAATCCAACTTTGTTAGCCAGCGATTCATTTTTCTTCTTCAGCCAATCCGTAAACGCTGCAACTTCTTCATTGGCCCACATCCATGTTGGCCATCGATTAAATGATTTCAGTAGAATTTCCTTTGTAGTGGCATCTTCATGCCCATAGCCTTTTACATATTGATTGACTGCCTGAACAGAAGGCCAATCACCTTCTACAGCAATAATATGAAAGTCTTTTTGGTCAATAAGTTTTTTGGAAAGCTCTGCACGAATGGTGTAGAACTCGGATGTTCCATGGGATGCTTCACCAATCATCACAATTCTGGCATCTCCAATCGCTTCGATGATCTTGTCCAAGTTTTGATTGTTGAGTGGAAGTGATAGCTCTTTAATGGTATTAATCAGTTTTCTTGGCATATTTTCGTTTTGCTCCCTTCTAGTTTTAGCTTACCCAAGCAGTTCTTTTGAAAACACGGCAAAATGTAATTTTAATGGTGAAAAAATTGCTGATGGCTGTTGAAAGTATTCGAGTAGGACAATGCTATAATTCGGGTAGTGAATATCGAAAGGAGGAGGGAATTCTTTGAAAGGGATTATTGCTCAGGGTGCGTATTTTGTTGTCGTAGCCATCATCACATATTTTATGGAATGGTTATTATCTCTAATGATTGGGGGCATTTTATTTACTGCAGCCGACGCACCGCCGGGAGATATTTCGGAAACAGGAAAATTGCTCTACAGTGTGGGGGTACCTGTTTTCTACGGTTTTGCTCTTTATGGGCTGTATTTCCTGCTTTCATATATTATTGATAGCTTCAAAATCCTTCACGCTAGCATCGGGGTACTTTTCCACATTTTCATAACTATTTACCTCATTTGGAACATTGTACCGGATGCTTTTTAAAAATAGTTCAAGAAGGATTATTGCCGATTTTGTTGAAGTAATGAATTGAAATTAAAATACAATTCGAAAAGAGAGAGTTGATCTATAATGGACACGCAAATAACAACGAAAATGCAAATACGTAAACCAGCAAGTGAAGTGTTTGAGGCGATCATAGATCCTGAAAAAATCGGTAACTACTGGTTTTCATCGAGCTCTGAAAGATGGGAGCAAGGCAAGGAAATTACATTAAGATATGATGAGTATGAAGTAGAAGGGATCATCCATGTTCTGGAAATTCAAGAGAGCAAGAAAATTGTGTTTTCATGGGGCGAAGAATCCGGGGAAGAAACAATTGTGACGATTACTTTAAAAGAGCTGGATTCTGCGAGCACAGTTATAGAAGTAATCGAATCCGGCTTAAGTTTGAACGACCCGGAAATAGTAAGCAGAATGCTGGGACAAAAAGAAGGCTGGGTATTTACGCTAACTTGTTTAAAGGCTTATTTGGAACACGGGGTAAATGATTTAAGAGCTTCTTTAGTCCATTAATTAAATATCAAATTACTATAACCAGTTTGGAAGAATTATTCAAGCTGGTTTCATTTATGGACAAGCAACTAAGGCGAATCGCTAAAAGGCTCGGTGCTTAACCAAGTTTTCTCATATCAAAAGGTTATGAGTACGCCGTTTATGAAAATGGTTACTTGCAGCATCTTTCCTCCATACTAAGTTCGAGGTGGAAAGATGACAATTATACGTCTAGGCTATGTTGCGATGAGTATGGAGCTTAAAAATGCTTCACCCTCCAAAACGATGACCTTTACCCAATTTCAAAAAATTGATGATCGGGAAGCAGCAATCCATAAATTAGAACAAATTGCACTGACGAATTTAGAAAATACACTCAGGCTTCTTAAGCATAATGTCTTTCATGAAATTCATTTTTATCGTTTAACTTCGCGCCTCATTCCATTAGCCACCCATGAAGCACTTCTTGATTGGGATTATATGAGCCCGCTCAAAGATAAGCTAAGGGAAGTAGGGGAATATGCCGCAAGAAACAACATTAGAATCGATTTTCATCCAGACCATTTTGTTGTGCTGAATTCCGACAAAAAAGAGGTATTTAAAAACTCCATAAAAAACTTAAAACTGCATCATTTGTTACTTAAGGGGATGAAAATAGACCCTACTCATCGTTGTGTGTTACATGTTGGTGGAAGATATCAGGAAACAGAAAAATCATTGGAGCGTTTTATAGATAATTGGATGGATGTTCCGATGGGGATCCAAAAGATGATTATGCTCGAAAATGATGACAAATCTTTTACACTGGAGGATACGCTTTACTTATGTGAAAAATTAGGGATACCGCTTGTATTCGATTATCATCATCATCTAGCCCATCATCAAAATGAACATTGGGAGCAGAATTGGGAACGAGTTTTAGCCTCATGGAAAGATTCACCCCTTCCCATCAAAATGCATATTTCCAGTCCCAAAAGTGAGACGGAATTCCGTCATCACTCGGATTATGTAGATGTGGAGATGTTTTTTAGGTTTTTAAATGAAATCAAAGGAACAGTTCCACAAATCGATTGTATGATTGAGGCAAAAAAGAAGGATGAAGCTCTTTTTGCTCTCATGAATGATATTAAGAAAAGGGCAGATATCGAAGTAATTGATGGATCCTCGTTCTTTCTCAAGTAACATCCTATTGTCCCTATAGCTTTCAATCCAGAACAAAAAGTCGACTCCAACCGTAGAGTCGACTCTTTCTGTAGGAGCAAAGATTAAGTGCCCGACCTTTCTGTCTCCCTAGCTTGGAGCTGCTTTGTCAAAAGCAATGAAAGGATTAATAGAAATTCTAAAACATTCATTATTGGGAAGCTCGTAAGTAATCTAGCTGATACCCCCCCTAAAATCATGACGGTT
>DAMDNS010000227.1:0-5068 GCA_032083605.1 Ureibacillus sp. | reverse complement strand
AATACGTTATCGTGAATGGAGTGGAAGTCGAAATGGGTTGTTTTCCATTCGGAATCCTGTGCATCTGCCGGGAATTGAACCGGTGTAAAATCATAAACGTCCATATAATCCGGTACTACGATAATCCCGCCTGGATGCTGCCCTGTCGTCCGTTTAACCCCTGTACAGCCCTGCACTAGACGGTCGACTTCTGCGCCACGGAAAGAAAGATTATTATCATTTGAATATCCTTTCACATAACCATATGCCGTTTTTTCAGCAACAGTACCGATTGTTCCTGCACGAAAGACATACTCCTCACCGAAAAGGACTTTTGTGTAGTTATGGGCCTGTGGCTGATATTCCCCCGAGAAGTTTAAATCGATATCGGGAACCTTGTCTCCTTTAAATCCTAGGAAGGTTTCGAAAGGAATATCCTGTCCATCCTTTTTGTAGCGTGCCCCGCATTTAGGACAATCCTTATTCGGCAAGTCAAAGCCGCTGCCGACCGAACCGTCATCAAAGAATTCTACATTTTTACAGTCTGGACAAATGTAGTGCGGCGGCAATGGATTTACTTCCGTAATTTCCATAAAGGTCGCAACTAGCGAGGATCCTACCGACCCACGGGAACCTACTAAATAACCATCGGCAAGAGACTTTTTCACGAGCTTGGCGGAAATTAAGTAAATTACCCCGAAACCATTACCTAAAATCGATTTTAGTTCCTTCTCAATACGGGCCTTCACAATTTCCGGCAGCTCTTCACCATAGATGCGATGAGCCATTTCGTAGGTCAAATTCGTTACTTCCTCATCCGAGCCTTCAATTTTCGGTGTATAAAGCTCATCTTTAATCGGCTTTACATCACCAATCATGTCCGCTACTTTTTGGGAGTTTGTTACAACAATCTCTTTCGCTAAATCCGGGCCTAAAAAGTCGAATTCAGCCAGCATCTCATCCGTTGTACGGAAATGAACCTTTGGTAATTTATAACGATTCAACGGGTTTGCCCCACCTTGGGACCCGACCAAAATTTGACGGAACACACCATCATTTTCATCTAGATAATGAACATTCCCCGTTGCGACAACAGGCTTGTCCATTCGTTTGCCAAGCTTCACTAATTTGCGAATGATGTCCTCAAGATTCCATTCATCGTGAATTACGCCGCCCTCGATTAAAGGGGCATAGACCGGCTTTGGCTGAACCTCTATATAATCATAGAATTTGGCAACCTTTTCTGCCGCTTCACTGGATTTGTTCATCATCGTTTCAAATAATTCACCGTTATTACAGCCAGACCCGACCAAAAGGCCTTGTCGAAGCTTTATCAAGTCTGAACGGCGAATACGCGGGACACGATAATAGGTTTGTGTATTGGCAATTGAAATTAACTTAAATAGGTTTTTTAGTCCATCATTGTCCACCGCCAAAATTGTGCAGTGATATGGGCGGGATTGTTTATAGCTTTCGTCTCGATTAATTTGGTTATTGAACTCATCATGATAATTGATGCCATGCTGTTCCTTTGCATCCTTCAGCAAATGAAGCATTAGCTCGCCTGTTGCTTCTGTATCATAGATGGCACGGTGATGCTGGGTAAGTTCAATCCCATATCGTTTACACAAAGTATTCAGACGATGACTTTTCAAGGTTGGGTTCAAGAATCTGGATAATTCCAATGTATCGATTACCGGATGAGTGACACCTTGTATCCCCGCTTTTTCATAGGCTGTATATAAGAAGCCCATATCGAATGATGCATTATGGGCGACTACGATTGAATCCCCGATGAATTCTTTAAACTCCGTTACCACTTGATCAACCTCAGGAGCGTTAGTAAGCATATCATCCGTTATATGAGTTAATTCTATGATTTTCGCTGTTAACGGTTTGTGCGGATTGGCAAAGCGCTCAAACTTTTCGATGACTTTCCCTTCCTTGATCTTCACAGCGGCAAGCTCGATAATTGTATCGTAAGCAGTGGAAAGACCTGTTGTTTCAACGTCAAACACAACAAATGTAGCGTCATCCAGCTCAATATGCTGCTCTGCATAGGCAATTGGAGAGCCGTCGTCTACCAAATTCGCTTCAATGCCATAGATAATCTTGATGCCATGTTTTTTTCCTGCTGCATATGCATCCGGAAAGCCTTGCGCAACAGCATGGTCGGTAATGGCAATGGCTGGATGTCCCCATTTTGCTGCTCGACCAACTAATTGGTCAATTGGTGTTACAGCGTCCATTTGACTCATGGGTGTATGTAAATGCAGCTCCACACGTTTTTGTCCTTCTGGTGCTGTGTCTTTACGTGATTCTTTGAATACTTCATTTATATCCTGCGCCATCACAACTAAATCACGAACGAAGGTATCATTTTGAACAGATCCACGAACTTTGATCCACATACCTTTTTTCAGCTGTGCCATTCGCTCAGCGTCCTCCTTATCGCGGGAGAACATTTTTACAAGGATGGAATCCGTATAGTCCGTCATTTTCAGCTCCAGCAATGAACGACCACTTCTAAGCTCTTTGATATCGACTGCAAATACAAAACCTTCCAAGACAACACGTCGTTCTTCTTCCTGTACACGACGAATTTCCATGATTTCTGTATCTTTAATGTGATTACCAAGCTGGAACGGTCCACTGCTCGCAACGGCTTCAGGACTATCCGATTTTGCTTTTTCACGGCTTTGGAAATCCTGCATCGCTTGTCTTGCAAGCTCGGCTTCTTCAAGCTGGCGTTTTTCAATATATTGCTGCTGCGCTTCCTTCATCTCGTCTGTCGCCTCTACCAGCTGAAAGTCGACTGAAAACTGAGGGAATCCTAAGCTTTCATAGGCTTCAAGTACTTTTGTTGCGTATTTCGATTTAAATGTCAGCTGTTCCATTTCAGCCATGCAAGAAACGATTAATTTATTTCCCGTCCATTTTGGAATTTGTGTCATTAATCTATTTTTTAATGGCGGGGAAGCATCTAACTGCTCAACGGCTGTTAACCAATAATCTGTAATCAATTGTTCAGTAATAACTGGATTTCTTGCCTCAACGGTAATGGAGGCTTGTGCTATATGAGAAAAATGCTCTGCCATTCTTGTACGGAATAATTGATACAGTTGGAAGGGCAAGATATTCTCTAATTGAATTGCAAAGCACCAAATTCGATTTTTTTTATGAACGGTTAGTCGAGTGAGCTCACCTTTTTCAAAAAATGACATGTAGACATCTTCCGTTAGCTGCAGCTGCTGTAATAGTGTCAAAAATCGTTCTCTTGCTTCTTGGTTGTCTACCATATAACTCACCACCTGGTTAATTTTTTATAACGGCTATATCAGAAAAATACGATTTTCGCCGGGGAAGCGAAAATCGATGGGATTTTTATTAATTTGTTCGGAAGATTTCGTTTAAATGGTCGATTAATTCTTCCTTCGCCCACTCAAAGGTTTCGCCCGTGCTCCTATTTTTGACTTCGACAATGCCTTCACCAGCACGTCTTCCAATCATGATGCGGACCGGCAAACCAATTAAATCAGCATCGATAAATTTCTCTTCAGCGCTCTTCTTTCGATCATCGAACAATACTTCAAACTGATAAAAGGTCAAGATGTTATATAATTCCAATGCCAAATTATATTGTACCTCATCCTCTCTATCAACCGGGATCAAATGAAGCTCATACGGAGAAAATTGCTTTGGCCAAATGAACCCTTTATCATCCTGGAAGTTTTCCGCAATGACGGCAAATAATCTTGATATGCCAAGATGATAGCTATTCATTAGTATGTCTTGAGATTGTTCTTCTGCATCAACAAAGTGGAGTGTTGAATTTTCAGCAGCGGTTGCCCCAAACTTGCTTATCTTGCCGACTTCAAACGCTTTTTTAAAATGGATTGTGCCCTGACCATCAGGAGAAGGATCTCCTTCCTGAACATATCGAATATCATCATAGCTACTAATCCCGAAATCTCGTTCAGGCGACACATTGATATAATGATAGCCCTCTTCATTTGCACCGGTTACACCATTGCGCATGGATTTAATCGCATGATCTGCCACTACTTTTACGTCGATTGGCAGTTTTATGGGTCCAATCAGGCCTACCTGAGTTCCTAATAATGCTTGCACCTCTTTTTCCGTTGCAAAAGAAATGGAGGCAGCATTCAATACATTCTTTAATTTATAGGGGTTAATCTCATGGTCGCCTCTTACCAATACAACAACAAATTCTCCATCAACCTTGAATACGACTGATTTTATACAATTCGTTTCTTCTATATTGAAAAATGCACACACTTCTTCCAGCGTTCTCACATTTGGTGTTTCAACCTTCTCCATTGTTTTCGTCGGTAAATCGGAGGCCGTAATTTCATTCACGACTGGTGCTACTTCAATATTTGCGACATACTTTGATTCATTGGAATAAGCTATCGTTGACTCTCCTATTTCTGAAGCAACAATAAACTCTTTGGCCTCTGCTCCGATACCTGGTCCTGGGTCTGCTTCAATGATTTCGTAATGCAAGCCCAGCTTGCTTAAAATATTGGAATAGGCCTGGATCATCTCACTGAAGGCTTTCTCTTGGTCTTCTTCATTTTCATGAAATGAGTATGCATCTTTCATCAAAAATTCTCTGCTTCGCAAGAGCCCGTAGCTTGTATGGTTTTCGTTTCGATAGTTTGATTGTATTTGATATAAAGTGATTGGCATGGATTGATAGGATTTAACTTCCTCACGCACTAATGATTTAATTGCTCCTTCATGAGAAGGAGCAAGGATTAGCTTTTGCTTCGTTCGATTCTTTATATGAAACAACTCTTCTTCATACACTTCGTATTTGCCGGATTGCTCTAAGACATTCTGTGCCTGCAAAGTGGGCAACTGAATTTCTACCGCACCCATGGCTTCCATTTCTTGATGCAGCATTTTTTCTATTTTATTTAATACACGTTTAGCTAATGGTAAATAGGAATATACACCGCTTGTACTTTCACGAATAAATCCTGCACGTAAAAGCATTTGATGAGATTTCGCTTCAATTTCAGAAGGTACCTCTCGCAGCGTGGGAATTAACGTAGAACTTTGT
>DAMDNS010000226.1:0-5078 GCA_032083605.1 Ureibacillus sp. | reverse complement strand
ATATATTCATACTATTGGTGTAATGGAAACGGCAATAGCCTTGGCAAAGAAATATGGGTCAGATCCTGAAGCGGCTGAAACTGCTGCAATCTTGCACGATATTGCAAAATATGCAGATGAGGATTGGATGCGTGAAATTGCCATTGAAAATAATCTCGATGAGCGACTTGTCCAGTGGGGCTCTGAAATTTTACATGGTCCGGTAGGGGCATGGATTGCAGAAACTGAATTTAATATTACAAACGAAGATATTTTAAATGCTATTCGGTTCCATACAACGGGTAGATCCGGTATGTCAAAATTAGAGAAAATTATTTATATAGCAGATATGATAGAACCAAATCGCAAATTTGCGGGGGTAGAAGACCTTCGTAAACTTGCAGCTGGAGATTTGGATCTAGCCATGAAAGCGTGTATCAGTCATTCAATTGGGTTTTTAGTCAAAACGGAGCAGCCCATTTACCCAGTTTCAATTGAATGCTTTAATGATGTGATTTCAAGAAATGCTTAAAACTAAGCGTTAAATAGAGAGGAAAAGTGAAGAATGACCCAAACTTTATTAGAGATTGTTTACAAAGCTTTAGATGATAAAAGAGCAGAGGATATTGTTGCATTAAATATGGAGAATATTTCTTTGCTTGCAGATTATTTTCTAATTTGCAACGGTAATTCAGACCGTCAAGCACAAGCAATTGCACGAGAAGTTCAAGAAAAAGCGCAAGAAAATGGCTATGTAGTTAAGCGTATCGAGGGCTTTGACTCTGCTCGCTGGATTTTGGTCGACCTAGGAGATGTTGTCGTACACATCTTCCATAAAGATGAGCGTGCATTCTATAATTTGGAAAGATTATGGGGAGATGCTCCTCAGCTTGATATTCCAACAGCAGAATGATGAATTCAAGCTATGAACGATTTGCTGCGGTGTACGATCAGTTAATGCAGGATATTCCATATGACCAATATATAAGCTGGGTGAAAACACATGCTCCTCATGAGCAATTTCCTAAGCTTTTAGATATTGGCTGTGGTACTGGAACTCTTTCTCTACTTTTTCACCAAGAAGGCTACGAGGTAAGTGGAATTGATTTATCCGAAGATATGTTAGCTGTGGCCTATGAACGGTTACAAGCACATCACGTATCGATTCCTTTATTTGCGATGTCGATGGATGAATTAGAGGGCTTCTCTGATTTGGATGTTGTGACAATACCCATTGATTCAATCAATTATCTAGCGACAAAAGAGGCGGTAATCGAGACATTCAAGCGAATTTATGACTCATTGCGTGAGGGTGGCCAATTGTTTTTTGATGTTCACTCCTTATTTAAAATGGACCATATTTTTATGGAAAGTCCTTTTACCTATGATGATGGAGAGATTACGTACGTATGGTATACAGAACCTGGAGATTTCGAACATTCGGTCTATCATCAGATGACTTTTTTCGTAAAAGAAGAGAATGGACTATTCGAACGATTCGATGAAGAGCATTTTCAACGTACATTTTCAGCTGATTTGTATGTGAACTGGTTAAAAGAAATTGGTTTTACAGAAGTTGAGGTAACTGCAGACTGGAAAAACATAAGTCCAGCAGTAGATTGTGAAAGAATTTTTATCCGTGCAATGAAATAAAACAATATAGACACTTCTCAAAAGAAGGTAAATTATGTATATTATATTTATACTCCATATGATTTACCTCTTTAGAGAGGTGTTTTTTATATTGCAGCAAGTATTGAAAAAATACGGCAAAATAATGCTATTCCCCGGCATTGTGTGTTTGATTCTCCTATATGTTTTCCTTCAACAGGACACTTCCAACGAAGAAGAAACCCCATCCATTACAACGATTCCACAACAGCAGGACGAAGAAGTAACAAGTCATACAGCCGCTGAACCTGAAGCAATCGAACAGCCCATGGTTGCTAGAATTATGGTTGATGTAAAAGGTGCAGTTCAACATCCAGGTGTCTATGAGTTAACAACAGAGGAACGAGTGATTGATGCGATTGAAAGAGCGGGCGGCTATAAAGAGGATGCACAAACCATTGGTATCAACCATGCCCAAAAATTGCAGGATGAGATGGTAATTTATATACCGGTTATTGGCGAGGACGCCGAGAACACTTCACCAACTGTACAAGTAGTCAGTACCCCGGACACCTCCTCTGATTCATCCAATGATCAAGTGAATTTAAACAATGCAGATGAAGCTGCCTTAACGACTCTACCAGGGATTGGCGCTTCAAAAGCTCAAGCCATCATCGCCTATCGAGAGGAAAATGGGCCTTTTCAAAACATCGAGGATTTAAAGAATATCTCTGGAATCGGAGACAAAACCTTTGAAAAATTAAAAGAATATATTGTCGTAAAGTAAGAAATTTCAAATTATATCACATTGCATTAACCTGTTTTTCCATCTAAACTAATAGTAAGACAGTTTGGAGGTAATCATATGGAGCGAATTACATGGGATCAATTTTTTATGGCTCAAAGTCATTTATTAGCCCTAAGAAGTACATGTACTAGACTGGCAGTAGGTGCTACGATTGTACGTGAGAAAAGAATTATAGCGGGTGGCTATAATGGATCGATTTCAGGCGATGAGCATTGTATTGAAGACGGCTGCTACGTTGTTGACAATCATTGTGTTCGGACAGTTCATGCTGAAACAAATGCATTATTGCAATGTGCGAAATATGGAACACCTGCAAATGGTGCAGATATGTATGTTACCCATTTTCCTTGCTTGCCTTGCTCGAAAACAATTATTCAAGCTGGCATTAAGAACTTATATTATGCAAATGATTATAAAAATAATGAATATGCTTTGGAGCTTTTTAAAAAAGCAAATGTAAATGTTGTGCAAATTCCATTCGATGAGGCCAAGATTGATTTCTTGAAGGACCAAAAGCTGGAGCTAGCAGTAGAAATGCTGGACAAGCTAAGAAATCTTGGTGCTTCTCAAGAGGAACTGCAACCTTTTGAAGAGAAGGTGAAAGAATTATTTGATCTCGTACAAGCATAAATGGATTTTCTATGCCTTATCGATTCTTGTTGCTTCTCTTGCTGCTCACGAATCGGTGAGGCTATTGCTTCTACTGCTGCCATATTGTCTTTTTCTCCGCTTTAAAAAAATAAGCTTGCTTCACATTGCTGGGACAGTTCTAGTTGCTTTCACAAGCTTTTCTTATTTTACCCACATACTGCATCAATTCGATGAGCCACTCCAACTTCCAACACTCTTAACATGGACAGATGAATATAAAATAAATGGCGATACACTGCGCGGATTTATGAGGGATTCAGAAGGACGCAATGTCTATGTCGTTTACCAATTCCAAACTGAAAAAGAAAAGCTTGGCTTCCAGCAGGAATCGCTTGTAGGAAATCGCTATTATGTAGAAGGTGAACTTGTGGAACCTTCACTGCCAAATCATGACTATGCTTTTAGCATGAAAAATTATTTAGAAAGTAAAGGCTCTTTCGGCATCGTCGAAATAAGCGATTGGGAGTATGTCGAAAAGATATCAAGCTTTTCCCAAAAAATAGCAAGGCAAAGATTCAACGTAAAAACACATATTGAAGATACGTTTCCTCCGAGCCTGGTAGCTGAGGCCCAAGCACTAATCATTGGATTACAGGAAAATATGGATGAAGAAATGACCAGGGCCTATCAAAAATTAGGAATTACTCATTTATTTGCAATCTCCGGACTTCATATAGCAATTGTGGCGTTTATCTTTTATCAAGGGCTTTTAAGATGTAAGGTCAGAAGAGAATTTGCCTCTCTTGTTTTAATCATTATTTTACCGATCTATGCGATTCTAGCGGGTGGTGCTCCTTCTGTATGGCGGGCTGTAACCGTTGTGGAGCTGATCATGATTAGTCGCTTAAAAGGTAAGCTTGCAGCAGATGATGCACTTTCAATAAGCTTTATATTATTCGTTTTTTTAGAACCATGGTCAATTTACCAAATTGGTTTTCAGTTATCGTATTTAGCCACAGCAAGCCTTATCTATTCAGGTCAATTTATTAACCGCTATTCCTCCTGGATTGTTCAATCCTTTCTCATAACCTTTGTTTCTCAGCTGTTGGTTTATCCTATTCTTTTATTTCATTTTTACGAAATCAGCCTTTCCTCCCTGATTGTAAATATTTTCTTTGTTCCACTTTTCTCCTTCATTATTTTACCTATAAATATCGGATTGTTGGTCATATCTTATTTCCCTTTACCCATAACGGAGATATTGTTTTCCCTCTACGAACCATCGAGAATATTCTTAACAAAATTCATAGATTTGTTACAGAGGGCACCCAATCAGATGTGGAATCCAGGTAAGCCCACGATAATTTTAATCGGCATAGCATATTTAAGTGTTTTTATGACATTTTATTTGCTGGATGTTAGGGCGAAATTTTGGAAAATTCTGACTGTGTTGCTATTGCCAGCATGTATCCTCCATTTTAGCGGGAAGCTAACAAATGATTTAATCATTACCTTTGTCAATGTTGGGCAGGGGGATTGCATTGTTATTGAGTTGCCCTTTAAAGAAGAGGTATACGTCATTGACACAGGCGGAGTTTTAAGATTTAACCAGGAGGACTGGAAGAAGACAAAGAGTCCATATGAGGTTGGCAGAGATGTTGTAGTCCCTTTTTTAAAAGGGAAGGGCATTCAAAAAATAGATAAATTAATATTGACCCATGCAGATAGTGATCATGTTGAAGGGGGAGAGGAATTATTGCAGGAAATTCGTGTTGATGAAATACACATTACACCTGATTCGCATATGAAGGCTGTAATGGAAGATTTGTTGGAGGAAGCAAGTCGGCAAAAAATACCGATAATTGAACAAATCGCCAATTCTTCTTGGGAAATAGGCGGTATTGCTTTTTCTTATCTATGGCCAGCTGAAACCGCTTATGAAGGGAATAATGATTCACTTGTGCTGTACGTCACTAATGGCGAGTTTGAAGCTCTATTTATGGGAGATGTCGAGGAAGCTGGTGAGAAGTCAATTATTCAGAGATATCCGGAATTAAAGCATATCGATATCTTAAAGGCTGGTCACCAT
>DAMDNS010000225.1:0-5078 GCA_032083605.1 Ureibacillus sp. | reverse complement strand
TTATCTACTTGACCATAAGTCTAGCTACTATCATTAAGGGGTCTTTCAATTATGAATCAAAAACTATTTAAAATGATCGTTTTTACTTTTGCATTTTTCTTCATGCTAAGCAATTCTGTAAAAGTAAATGCAGCGAATACAACACTTTATAATGATATTTCTTCAAATCATTGGGCTTATGAATCGATTTTAACGATGAGTGATTTGAATATTATGAAGGAAAGCAGTGATGGGAATTTCTATCCGAATCGCCTAATTACAAGAGCAGAAGCGGTCCAATATATGTTCAATGCATTAAACATTGAAAAAACTACAAAAACAGAATTTTTATTCAAGGATGTTCCGCAAAATGCTACATATAGGGATGCTTTGTATACTCTCACAACCCTTGGAGTAATCTATGATACTCAGAAATTTAATCCAAACAACTACTTAACACGCGCGGAGCTTTGCAAACTAATTTCCATTGCGTTTGATTTGGAAGTGGGCCAGAAAAATAAAGCAGCTTTCCGTGATGTATCTTCATCTCATTGGGCAAAAAATTACATCGAATCGCTAGCAGATATCCAAATTGTAAAAGGAACAACTAAAACAACGTTTTCACCAAATCAAAATGTAACACGAGCTCAAATGGCAACTTTTTTGGAACGGTCATTGAATTTCCAAAACGATCTAGCTTCCAATGATGTCATTTACGACTACCTGCAAAAAAAGTATATTGATACAATCAATCACAATCCAAATTGGTCCTTAAAGGTCATTGAATTGGTGAATAAGGAACGAGAAAAAGCGGGGCTATCAATATTAAAGAACGATAGCAAGCTTACTCAGCTTAGTGTCATCAAAGGGAATGATATGTTCAAGAGAAATTATTTCGATCATTATTCGCCATTATACGGATATGCGTGGGACATGGCTGGAATTTTCGATTATTCATTTACGAGTATAGGGGAGAATATCGCGAAGAACTATACCTCTCCTGAGTCTGTTGTACAGGCTTGGCTTAAATCTCCATCCCATAAAGCGAATATGATGAATGAAAACTATACCAATATAGGAGTTAGCTGTGTTTCGAACGCCGAGGGGCTAACCTATTGGGTACAGCTTTTTTCAAAGAAATAATGAACCGAATGTAATCAAAGTTTTCCATAATACCATATTACTGAAAGAGAAAGCACCTATTAGGGTGCTTTTTGTTTTTTTAAGGAAATTGGACCTAGAAGTAGTATTTTCCAAGTATTTATCAGTTACTAGAGGAATAATTTATGACAATTTTACTGAGACTAAAGTCTTTATTATATTCTGGAAATATAATATAATATAATTAACATTACAATAGTGAAAAATGAGGTTAGTAATATTATAGGATAAGGTGGAAAGAGTAATATGGCACGTGGCAGAAAAGTCAATTCTAATGGTGAAAAAAGTAAACAGTTACTACGTGAAAAAGCAATCGAATTATTCTCAACAAATGGCTATTATCAAACGAAAATTAGTGATATTGTAAAAGCGGCTGAAGTTACACAGCCTACATTTTATTTATACTTTGAGAGTAAGGATTCATTATTCCTTGAATTAAATCAAGAATTCCAGCAAGATCTATTTAATATTCTAGAAGCGCAATTTGAGCAATCGGATATTCAGTTTAAAAAAGTGGTTGAAAATTTACTGCAATATTTCGCTTCAAATCCGCTGCTTACAAAGATAGGATTATATCAATCTGAAGAAGCCCATTTAGTAAAAGAAAAGCTTGTAGAGAAGTTTGAACGAATTTTGCAAGGGCAAATTCGTAATTTCGCTAACCTGCAACATAGTGACTTACATATCGTGTCTCAAAGTTTAATGGGCTCTATTGAACGTTTAACTAATACATTCTTGCTGACAAACAAAAAGTCAGCCCAAGATCTTACAAACGATTTATTCTCGATTTATTTTACAAGTGAAGCAGATTTATTAGTAGCTGCTAGATAAAAATAGAAATCCCCACTAAGGTGCTTCTCCTTAATGGGGATATTTTCATTTACATATAAATAAGAATAAAACTATCTTATGAGCATAAATGCAACTAAGCCTAATTTCCAAAAGGCCTGGCGCTTAGGCAAGTTATCTAATTAACGGTTATTTTTATGTGAAAACCATTTTTCATTGATTTCCCTTTTAGGCCCTTGATAGATGGTTTGACAATAAGTACATATTCTTTCCCTTTTTGCAAAGGAGAGTCAGGAGTCACAAGTATTTGCTTTTCTAATGCTTTTAGGGACACCTTAATCTCTGAACCGCCAAGTTCAACTAATTTAATTGTGGAAGGATCGACTTTTCCGTTGATTACTTTATTAAAATTAACGTTAAATGTTTTTGTAGTCGGAACATTAAGTAGACTAGGAAGCTCTTTATAGTTTTTTAGATTTTCAACTATACTATCATAATGTGCCTGATACAATGGATTAGTTGCCGTTTTGATGTTAGGTTCTACCCCGACTTTTTTTACAATTGTTCCATTAGGACCGAAAAATTCCCCAACAGTAAGCTTCAAAATACTCTTATCCGATAGCTCATAAAAAGCCTGCATTGTACCTTTCCCGTAAGTTGGTTCACCATAAAGTATAGCTGAATGCTGGTCAAGTAATGCTGCTGCCGTCATTTCTGATGCACTCGCACTGTATCGGTTCACTAGGAGTCGCGTTTTAGTAGGGAACGACACAGCCTGCTGTTTAGCTCGAACTAATCCAGTATTCGTAGCAAGCTTTATCTTATACGCATAGGTTGCACCAGGAAACATGCCGATTAATTTCTCAGCCGTTAATACATAGCCACCGCCGTTGTTTTGCAGGTCAACGATAAAGGAAGTAGCACCTTGACTTAACAACATTGTGTAAGCTTCTGCCACTCGATCTGCTGCATCATCCGAAAAGGAGCTAATGGAGATATACCCAACGTTTCCGTATAAGAGTTTCGAGTCTACATTAGGCATTGAAAACGATTGGCGTTTTAAGTGCTCTTTAACTGAAAGCCCATTTTTTTTCAAAATTTCGATCTCAACGATTGAATTTTCCTGTCCAAGCATTAATGTTTGTGCCTGTTCCACACTCATGTCAGTAGTGGAGTTGCCATTTATTTTTGTAATGATGTCTCCTCTTTCAAATCCAGAAGCATGGGCACTGCCGGTTTCAATAACATCCACGATTAAGATGCCCTTTTCATGTTTTTCAATCACGACACCAATTCCAACAGATTCCATTTGAACTGATCTTGTGTAAGCTTCATACTCTTCTTTTGTAAAATAGTCCGAATAAGGATCAAGCATGTCTATGACTTCATCAATTGACTTTGCACTACTTAAATCTCCGTTAATTTCACCGACATATTCTTTTTTAATAATCGACTTTACATCATCTAAAGTAGCCGCAAATGTGTTTAAAGGCAGTATCAGAGATAAAGTTAAAGCTAAAAGCATTGGTGCAATTCTCTTCATAAACAAAACACCTCATATCATAAGAATGCTATTATTATACACCTAGTTTAATAGAATAAATGTAGAATTGTGAAATATTAGGATATTGACGATAGAAAAAGTCCCTAAAATTTACACACTGGTAAATTAGGGACCATTTTTTACTTTCTAAACAGATGTATTATCCATCCGATGGCCATTCCGATAATAGCCGGTACAAGCCAGCCGATGCTTTGATCATAGAGTGGTAATAGATTTAAAATCTTTTCATACCAGCCGATGCTATAGCCGGCAGTTTTAATTCCATCGTATAAGCTAACCAGCGCAGTCGCAAGTAATGCTAGGCTATAAACAATTGGTGCACGGTTGAATAATTGATCGAATAATACCAAGAACATCAAAACAATCGCAATAGGGTAAATGAACATTAATACCGGTAATGTAATGGAGATTAATTTTGATAATCCAAAGTTTGAAATCACGAAACTGAATAATGTGAAGATAACAGCAAGCGTTTTGTAAGAAAACTTAGGGAACAGCTTATTGAAAAACGTTGCATTCGCTGAAACTAAACCTACCGCTGTCGTGATACATGCCAAAATAATGACAACAGATAAAATGATATTTCCGAAGCTTCCATAAAGCGCATTGGCAGATTGAGCGATAATGCTGCCGCCATCACCTATATAACCAATGGAATCAATACTTGTACCCCCGATATATTCAAGTGAAATATACACAAAGGCTAGTCCGATTGCAGCAACAATCCCCGCAAAAATAGTCGTTTTCACTTGTCTTGCACGATCTTTAATCCCTTTAGCTTGTAAGGCCTGAACAATTACAATCCCGAATACAAGTGACGCAAGCACGTCCATTGTCAAATAACCCTGAATAAAGCTTTCAGAAAATGCATTGGTCTCATATACACCATGCGGCTCACCAAATTCACCCATTGGAGTAATGAAGGCTTTGATTGCAAGTAAAGCGATTACTATCAGTAAGGCAGGCGTTAACACCTTACCAATACGGTCCACCATTTTCGATGGATTCAAGGATAGATACAGAACAATCGCAAAGAAAAGAATTGTTGTAATCAACAAACCAGTAAATTTTACTGATTCTGATAAAAAGGGAGCAATCCCAATTTCATATGTCACGGCCCCGGTACGAGGAATCGCAAACAGCGGCCCAATCGATAAATACACAACAGCTGTAAAAATAATACTGAAAACCGGGTGAATACGACTTGCAACAACCTGCAAATCCCCACCGTTTTTTGCTACAGCAATGATTCCAAGCAGTGGCAATCCTACTCCTGTAATAAGGAAGCCAATGATCGATGGAATAAAGGCTGTTCCGGCATTTTGTCCCAACTCCGGCGGGAAAATAATATTACCTGCACCTAGGAATAACGCAAAAAGCATAAACCCAACGGCAAGATTCTCTTTAATGAACTTCATAAAAACAAATTCCTTTCTGATTGAAAAGCAAAAACTTTCAAAAAATTTATCGCAAAATTCGACATCACAATGATGAATTATAGCACATACTTGTGACGAATAAAATACAATATTCATATTCTTATCAAAAATTTATTGAAATATTGACATTTTTCTAAAATATTTTC
>DAMDNS010000224.1:0-5087 GCA_032083605.1 Ureibacillus sp. | reverse complement strand
TTTAGCGGCTGTATTTTGCTGGCTCTGTTGGCAGCCTCAAATTCGTTTTTCATCTGCTCGTAAATAGGCTTCTGCATTTCTAATTCCTGCAGCCTTTGTTTTCTTTTTCCGTAAGCCTCAATTCGCTCATTTAAAGTCTTGTCCTGCATAAAGCGATCTAGCTGCTCATTATGCTTTTTCACTGCTTCATCATAGAGTTTTTGATCCTCTTTTATCTTCTGCTGATAAAAACTGATTTCTTCATCCAATGCATCTTTGATTTGATAAATATTCGAATCCTGCTCTAAAACTGCAAAGAGCAGCGAATCACGAGCTGGCAGAACACCTTTGATTTGAGCGATGTGGCTATCCTTTAAAGCACGCGCCTGATTTAACTTCATGTCTGCCGACCGTTTCTTTTCCTCAAGCTTTAAAGTCATTTCACCATATCGGTTTGTTTTAAATATTTTACGTAAAATTTCTTCCTTATTATCAGATTGAGAGGTTAAGAGTTTACGGAATTCACCTTGTGGCAGCATGACAATTTGGTTGAATTGATCATAGGTTAACCCGATGAGCTCCTCAATCTTTTGGTTAATATCGGTTACTCTCTGACGTTCGACTATCGGAGTTTCTTGTCCATCATGTTGAATTTCAAAAAGCTCGTATTTTTCACCTGTGGCAGTTTTACGCCCTATTTTCACATGTGGAAGCTGACGTAAAACACGGAAGGTCTTCCCATGGATTTCAAAGATTAATTCAACTGCAGTATGAACTGGATCTTCCGCAAAGTCACTTCTTAGTGATTTCGTTTCTTTCCGGTCTTGTCCGCTGCCAAAACCATATAGGGCAAAGCAAATGCCATCAAAAATAGTTGTTTTCCCTGCCCCAGTTGAACCTGAAATCACAAATAGCCGGTTATCTTTCAGCTCATTGAAATCAATTACTTCGGCATTTTTGTATGGACCGAAAGCTGTCATTGTCAGTTTAATTGGCTTCATTTCACTACCACCTCTTTCGATTCACGTTCTTCACTAAGCAGTTCCTGTAAAACCTCTTCAAATAATTGCTCCGCTATTTCAGTCGGTTCCTGCCCTAATATTTCCTTGTGAAAAGCCTTAAATAAGCTTAAGTCATCCATCTGTTCTCTTCGGACAAAATCTTCTTCACTCTCAAAGATTTCTCTTGGAAGTGATTTTCGTTCAACATGCATGGCATTTGGATATACTGTTCGAATTTGTTCCATTGCCCCTACGACTGGCGTTAAATCCGTTAACCGTACAAAAACATAATCCTCGTTAACTGGAGCTTTTAGTAATTCCTGAATGGACCCTTCCACTATTCGCAAATCACGTCTTGGTGTCAATTTACGTTTTTCAATTGAAGCCTGTCCATCTCGACCGAGCTCAACAATCAAATACCCCTTTTCATGATTCGCTTCAGAAGATGAATACTTTAAAGGTGAACCCGAATAGCGGATTGTTTCATTCAATACATAGTGCGCTTTATGCAAGTGGCCAAGGGCTGTGTAATGGAATGAATTAAAATACTCTGCACTCACACATTCTGATCCGCCAATTGCTAAAGGTCGTTCAGAATCACTTGTATTATCAAGCTTTTCTCCATATGGCGTTACAAAGGCATGTCCAATAAAGACATGGCGCTTGGACTTGTCCATTTTTTCTTCTATCTTTTCTACAATCTTTTTCATTGCATCATCGTGCGTACTGACTGAGTCGTCCTCAAACAAACTTTTAACAGTAGAAGGCTCAGCGAATGGAACTAAATGAAAATGAACCTCTCCAAATTCATCATTTAGAATAATAGGTTCAAGATTCGTTATATCTCCTGCAATGTGCAAGCCAGTTTCCTTCATCAACTTGCTCCCGAATTGAAGACGTGTCGGGCTATCATGATTTCCTGCGATGCTTAACACAGGTACTTTTCGCTTTAATACAATTTCCGCTAATATCTCGTCCAATAAATCAACAGCTTCGACAGGAGGAAGTGCACGGTCATATAAATCCCCGGCAATAATCACGGCATCTGGTTGTTCTTCATCGATGGCTTGCAAAAATTGCTCCAATACATAGCGTTGGTCGTCCGTCATATATACACCTTGTACCAGCTTCCCTAAATGCCAATCAGCGGTATGAAATAGTTTCATTCACTCATCCTCCATTTGAAATGTTTTTTTCTATTATAACATCTTTCGATAAAAAAAGACCGATTTCTACGAACAAACATTCGTAAAAATCAGTCTGATTTGAGATGTAATTTTTGGGTAGTTACTCAAAATTACCGCGTTCCACCATTAAAACGCCCAATTTCCTTTTCGGAAAATTGGCTGCTCTGTGCCGTCTGGCAAAATTCCATCGATGTCCATTTCTGCACTGCCAATCATGAAGTCGACATGTGTAATGGAAACATTGATGCCAAGAGATTCCAATTGCCCTTCTTGAAGCTGTTGGCCACCCTCATAGCATGTTGGATAAGCTTCGCCGATTGCTAAATGGTTTGAGGCATTTTCATCAAATAATGTATTGTAATATAAAATTCCAGACTCTGAAATTGGCGACTTGTGGGGAACTAAAGCAACCTCTCCTAAGAAGGCGGCCCCTTCGTCTTGAGTGATTAATTCCTGCAATAAATCATTTCCTACTTCAGCACGAGCCTCAACAATTTTCCCTTTTTTGAATTTCAAAGAGAATTGATCGATAATATTGCCTTGATATGCTAAAGGCTTCGTACTGCTAACAACACCGTTCACCCCGTATTTAGCAGGCAGAGTAAATACTTCCTCGGTCGGCATATTGGCGATGAACGTTGTACCCTCCGGCGTTTTGCTGCTTCCCGAAATCCATAGATGCTTCTCTGGAAGTTCAATAGTTAAGTCCGTACCTGGTGCTTTGTAATGCAATTTTGAAATTTTCATGCTGTTAAGTTGTGCAGCACGATCTTGCAATGTATCGATATGCTTTAGCCAATTTTCAACTGCATCCCCTTCCCCTATGCGAACCGTTTTGAAAATGGCTTCCCATAAAGCTTGCATTTGCTCGGATTCAGGTAAATCAGGGAATACTTTTGCAGCCCATTTCTTAGATGGAACAGCAATAATAGACCAAGCGATTTCATCATTCATAATAGCTTTACGATAACGAACTAATGCAGTACCCGAAGCTTTTTCCTGAGCTGAAATACGAGATGAAGAGATTCCTGCTAAAAGATCCGGATCCTCGGCATCAATCCATAAAAGCGCCCCTTTACGTTCAATTAACTCGTGTCTTTGAGCAACTGTCCATTTTGGAAATTTGCTGAATTCCTCTTCCGCGCCTGACTCATAAAATGCACGTGTGATTTCAGGGTCTGTTAAGTTAACTTGCACTCTTCCTGCTCCAGCCTCGTAAGCCTTTTTCACGACGATACGTGTAAAATCAAGCGTATCAGTCGAAGTATTGATTAATAAATATTGCCCCTTTTGTATGTTCACGCCAACTCTAACAGCTAGCTCCGCAAACTGCTCTAGTTTCTCCTCAAAAGTCATCCCTATTTCCCTCTCTTTTGTGTAACTGTTTTTGAGTTACCTTCCATAATACTTCCTTGGTGCCATATTTTTTGAACACCCTTTACATTCATCTCACGTGTTAGCTTTTTATAGTCTTTTTCATCTTTGTATGAAAGTAAAGTTAGTACTTCCCCATCTGCACCGGCACGCCCAGTTCGACCTGAGCGATGTGTATATTGCTCAATTGTACGTGGGACATCTACATGTATTACATGCGTTAATCCTTCGATATCCAGACCTCGAGCAGCAATGTCTGTCGCAATCAGTATACGAGCTTCCCCTTTTCTAAATGCATCCAATGCCTTTTTGCGCTCTTCCTTTTTCATATCGGAATGTAGTGTTACGACTTTTGCATCACGGTATTTTAGCTTCGTTTCCTTCATAAGCACTTGGTCAATATTATTGACGAATGCTAAACCGCGCAGGCCTTCGATATTTGCAATTCGACGAAGCATTTCCGTTTTATCGCGCTCATCTACCTTGATAAAGGAATGCTCCACTTTCCCGACTTGAACCATGTCTTCAGGTTTAATATCGATATGGATCGGCTCAAACATTAAACGGTTTGCTACAAGCTTGATTTCTTCAGTAATCGTTGCCGAAACCACAACAACCTGTCTTCCGTAAGCAGCATCTTCGATAAATGATTTAACCGTTACACGATATTCACGGCTCAATAATTGGTCACACTCATCTAAAACGACGATTTGTATTTCTTTAAGTTTTAGTTTATTCGCTCTAGCTAGTTCATTTAGACGACCTGGTGTTCCAACAACAATTGTCGGCTTTTTCTTTAATTTCTCGATTTGACGAGCAGAGTTGGCTCCACCAATTAGCTGCTGTACCGTAATATCTGTACCAGCTGTCCATTCACGAATGACCTCGACAATTTGCATCGCAAGCTCTTGGGATGGGGCTACAATTAGGGCTTGTGTTTGTTTTTTGCTACCATCTACTTTATTTAAGATGGGTAGTACATATGCCAATGTTTTCCCTGATCCAGTTGGAGATTCTGCAACAATATCCTTCCCCTCAAGCATTGCCGGAATCATCTCATCCTGAACCTTCATTGTTGTTTCATATTTCCATTTGTTTTGTAATGTTTCATTTAATAAATTGATTACAGACATGTTTAGTTTACCTACCTTTAGTTACTTGCGTTTAGTGTACCATAATTTGATTCGTTTACTCGATTTTGTCACGTTATTTCTATGCTATGTGACGGAATTTAAAGCATTTTAGGACACAATTTGGAAGTTAATATAATGAAACTTGTAGTTTTTCTTTAAAAATGCTGAAAAGGTGGTAATGAGATGAGCGGGTTCCTCTATTGTGACAAATCCCAGCTTATTCAAGCTCGGACTGTCACTTGCCTGCTCTGTTCGTGACAAATCACAGCTCATTCAAGCTCGGACTGTCACTTGCCTGCTCTGTTTGTGACAAATCACAGCTCATTCAAGCTTGTACTGTCACGTTCTAGCTCTGTTTGTGACAAATCACAGCTCATTCAAGCTCGGACTGTCACTTGCCTGCTCTGTTTGTG
>DAMDNS010000223.1:0-5102 GCA_032083605.1 Ureibacillus sp. | reverse complement strand
GGTTTTAGTCATTGTAGGTGCAATTCTAATATTATCGATATCCATGGGCCCAACAAAAAAACTCACTGAAGTTGATGATTCTTCAATAGAAAAACCTGTTATTCTCCTCGCAATAGATTCACTTATGAATGATCCGCTTCAAAAAGCGATGGAGGATGGAAATGCGCCTGCTTTTTCATTTTTGATCAATAACGGGCAATATATCCCTGATATGATAAGTTCCTATCCAACAATGTCTGTAACAATTGACAGCACAATTTTAACTGGAACCTATGCGAATGAACACAAAATTCCCGGACTTATTTGGTTCAATGATAAGGAAAGTAGGATGGTTAGTTACGGCAGCGGGTTTAGAGAAATCTGGAATAACGGAGTCAAAAACGTAGCAAATGACAGTATCGTTCATTTAAATAATGAACATCTAAACCCGGAAGTGAAAACAATCTATGAAGAACTGGAGGATGCCGATATTCAATCGGCTTCGATAAATGGCCTCATCTATCGAGGGGATATAGAGCATCAGTTAAATGTCCCCAAAATGATCTCGATGATGAAGATACTACCCAAGGATATTAAAGTTGATGGCCCAGCAATCCTTTCATTGGGAGCTCTTTCTCAATATAATCCCCAAAATGATAAACATAAATTTATATGGAATCGTATGGGAGTTTCGGATGACTTTACTATAGACGAAATACGGTATTTAATCGACCAAAATCAATTGCCTCCTTTTACTCTTGGCTATCTTCCTGATTTGGATGCCAAGGTGCACGAAAATGGACCTGATGAGGTTGAATCAATCAAGAAAATCGACCAAAAACTACAAGAAATATTGAATCTATTTCCATCTTGGGTTGAAGCTATCGAACAGGTTTCTTGGATTATAATGGGGGATAGCGCACAATCGCTTGTGGAACAAGATAAAGAAAAGGGATTAATTGATCTGAATGAAATATTGAAGGGCTATTCATTTTGGGATGGGAAAAAAGAGGAAGGTCAATTAGCGATTGCTATAAATGAACGTATGGCCTATATCAACCTGAATGATGAAAAGATTGAGATGAATACAATTATAGATCAATTAAAAGAGGATGAGCGAATCGGATTTATTGCGTGGAATGAGGGAGATAGGAACTATGTAGTCAGCCCAGTAAAGGATCAAGTCCTTTCATTTTCAGAAGATGGACAACAAAAAGATCAATATAATCAACGCTGGAACGTAGAAGGGGATTTATCGATTTTGGATTTAACTGAATCAGTGGACGGGGAAATTCAATATCATAATTATCCGGACGGACTTGCAAGATTAAATGGAGCTCTTCATTCCCATGAGGGACGTTTTATCATAGTAGATGCTAGACCTTCCTTTGAATTTATTGAAGAGCATAGTCGGGATCATGCAGGAGGTGGGGCTCATGGTTCCCTCCATCAAGACGATTCAATTGTGCCGCTTATTATTGCGGGAACCGATACAAAACCGAAATATAATCGATTGGTAGATATTAAAGAATGGGTTTTAGAAACCGTCCGATAAAAGCACGGCAAATGGCACAGCATTTAGTTGATGTTGTGTCATTTGTCATTTTAAAACTTTATGGTTGAATAATTGCTGTAATGGATTTTCATACTACTCTTTGACGGATAAGAAAGTTTCAGCTCTGGAAGCTTGGCGAACAAAAAGTATCAGTCAAAAGAAAACATGGAGGTACAAGAAATTGACTACAGAACCCATCACAGTAAGTGCAATCATAAATGGTGAGAAGATACAGACCGAGAAGAAAATAACGCGTGAAAATCCAACACATCCCGACCAAATAGTCGGCTATGCACCAAATAACACAAGGGAAGAAACCATTCAAGCCATAGATGCAGCCTATAATGCCTTTAAAGCTTGGGCATGGAGTGATGTGGATGATCGTATAAAAAGAATGAGAACAGCTATTCAAAAAATTAAGGATGCAACGCCTGAAATTGCAGAGCTATTATCCCGCGAACACGGGAAAGCACTTTACGATGCACAAGGTGAGGTGGCAATTTCACTAATGTGGATGGAATTTGCATGTGATCATGTTAAAAACGTGATTGCTCCAGAAACGAAAGAGCATGAAAATGGCAAAACAATTATTACACATGATCCAATAGGAGTGGTTTCTGCCATTACGCCTTGGAATTATCCCATTTCACTATCGACTATTAAAATTGCTCCGGCATTACTGACGGGTAATACGATGGTTCTAAAGCCAAGTCCATTAGCACCATTAGCAGTAAGCCTGGTTACAGAAATAATTGCAGATGAATTCCCACCAGGTGTATTAAACCTTGTAAACGGTGATGCAGAAGTTGGCGTAGAGCTAACATCAAACGAAAAAATTGGGAAAATTGCCTTTACTGGAGGTACAAAGACTGCAAAACATATCATGAAGGCAGCATCCGATACAATCAAGAAGATGACATTAGAGCTTGGTGGTAACGATGCAGCGATTGTCCTTGAAGATTTTGATGTAAATGATGAACGAGCACTACGCAGAATGGTTATTTCCAATTTCCTAACAGCTGGTCAAATTTGCATGATTGCAAAACGTGTTTATGTACATCGTTCTATCTATGATGCGTTTGTAGAAAAATATATTGAAGCAGCAAACAAATGGATTCGAGTGGGAGATCCATTTAATCCAGATGTAACAGTAGGCCCTGTTAATAATAAAAATCAAGTAGAATATGTGAAAAGTTTAGTTGAGGATGCGAAAAGTAAAGGAGCAAAAGTGATTCCTTTAGGTGAAGTTTTAAATCCTGAACTTATGGATAATGGATACTTCCTGCAGCCTACACTCGTCTTAGGAGCAGATTATCGAGATCCGATTGTAGTGGAAGAGCAATTTGGCCCAACTGTTCCAATCTTGCCATTTGATGATGAAGAACAAGTCATTGAATTGCACAACGAAAGCATCTATGGATTAACAAGCTCTGTATGGGGAGAACAGGAGCATGCCGTTAGAGTTGCTAGACGCATCGAAGCAGGAACTACCATGATTAATACTGCAGCTGTTCAAGGTCTGGATGTCCGTTTCCCATTCGGTGGTGTAAAACAATCCGGTGTAGGACGCGAATATGGTGAAGATGGCATTAAATCTTATACTGAAACACATGTCATTAATTTACCGAATAACTTAGAGCTACCATATATACCGGAATAATAATTATTTGAATTTTGTTAAGAAGCTTCTGCAATTTTTGCAGAAGTTTTTTTATCGACCCAACATTGTTATTGGTAAATCGTATATTTTGTTTGAAGTCTCACAATATAAGAACTAGTAAAAAATAAAAGCACCTGCATTTCGAAAGGAAGTTTTATAAATGGACCTTTTTCGAGGCGATGCGCACAAGATTTATTGTCATCTAAAAAAGAATCCGGATAACATACCTAATTCAAAATATTTAAAGGAAATGAAGGAAGTACGAGATTTTTATCAATCCATCGCCAGTGATATATTAAAATTAATTTTTTATCGTTTAATTAAAGAAAAGAACGGTTCAGGAATGATACCAGTTTACGTTTCTTCAATTCCATTTCTATTTCTAATATTTTCAAATAGTTTACAAAAGCATTTATTTGCACAAGGGAATAGGTATTGGTTAATTTTTATAGTTATTTATCTTGGTGGGATTACCTTCAGCTTATTCCTGCATTTTCGAGAAAAGGCTTGGGCTGCGTCTCATATTGAAATTATTCAGGATATATTAACTGAAAGAAAAGATAATTAGAGGCTGGGACATAAGAAGAAGTTCGAAGGAAATTAGTGGAAAGCTATAATAAGAATTTGATACTTTCTAAATTGATTGCAGTGGAGTGCCCGCGAAAAAGTGTACACGCAACGAAAATCAATTTTTTCGCACACCGAAAAAAGACCATTTTCTACTCGAGAAAATGGTCTTTTTGGGTTTTGTGCCAGGCTCAATTCTTTATTTTTGTAAGGTTTTTTGTAAAGTTGCAAAATACGGAGTTTGACCAATACGGAAATAAGTAAGTAAATAGCCATCCATAGCAGCCACTTGTCCATTTTGTAAAGAATTGAAATCAATTGAAAATGGAATGATTAGTGAATGCTTAAAGAATTCCTTTTCACTTATATCAAACTGAGCAAATTCTTCACCGGCAAGTGCTGGGGTTTCTTTTAATAGGCTATAGATTTCTTTTTGCTCTTCACGAGAAACTCTTTCATCCCACCAAAGCTTTCTTGGCTGGAACTGCTGTTTCGATAGATAATCCAGCTGCATTAAGCTGCGTACAACTTTCAAATCTACATTTGACTGTGTAGATAAGAATTCTTCCAAGCGTTTAAATAAATCTTCAAGCTGATGACCGATTCTCGACCAGCCTTTGTGCTCCCAGTAAGTGCCGAAATTTTGGAAGAAATCAAAAGGCGTTTCAAATACCTCTGTTACAAGATATTCGATTGTATTATCCATGCGGTGGTCATTCCAATATTTTTCAAGTACATCCTCTGCGTGCTTAATACGAATAATCTCATCAAAGGTTAAAACATTATTCGAGAAGATTTCATATGGGGCAAGATCTACATAAGTGTAGCCATATTGTTCTGCTTGTACGCGAAGACCCGTCCCACGTAATAGTTTTAAGAAACCAAGCTGAAGCTCTTCAGGACGCATTGCAAATACATCATTAAAAGTTTGGCGGAAGCTATCATAATCTTCTTCTGGCAGACCAGCGATTAAATCAAGATGCTGGTCGATTTTACCGCCTTCTTTAACCATTGTCACAGTCCGCTTTAGCTTTTCAAAGTTTTGACGACGTTTAACGAGTTCATTAGTCAAATCATTTGTTGACTGTACCCCAATTTCGAAACGGAATAACCCATGAGGGGCATTGTCGTTAAGGAATTGAATCACTTCCGGGCGCATAATGTCAGCAGTTATTTCGAATTGGAACACAACACCCGGTTTATGTTCATCGATTAAGAACTGGAACATTTCCATAGCGTAGCTTCGACTAATGTTGAACGTCCGATCGACAAATTTAATAGTTTTTGCACCATTGTCCATTAAATAGCGAATTTCTTCTTTTATATTGTCTCGGTTAAAGT
>DAMDNS010000222.1:0-5118 GCA_032083605.1 Ureibacillus sp. | reverse complement strand
ATCCCCCTTTGTTTTCCCCATTGAATGGTAACCGCCCCCCATGCATACCCAATTCCTGCACTGACCAATGCAAGAACATTCCCGTCCTGTATTTTCTTTTCCTTTAAGGCGAGCTGTAATGATAATATTTGATCAATTTGGCCAATATGTCCGTAATTCGATAAATAAATCGAGTTTTCCTCTTTTAACTGAAAGGACTTTAACACAAAATCATGGGCTGATTTTTTCATATGGAGCATTCCTATATAAGCCAAGTCCTTTTCTTCAAACCCACTTTTGCTTAAAGAATTTCGAATCACCTTTATAAAGTTATCCAGTGATTTTTGCTCCAATCTCGTTTTCATGCCTTGTGGATCAGTTACGTCCAAACGAAACAATCCTTGCATGATCAGCTCAGGTGTGAGAGGCTGTTTGGTTCCTCCTACCGGGACAATGACATCCTCCGAGAACGAGCCATCTGTAATAATGGAAGTTTCATAAATTAGATTTTCTAAAACATCCCTTTGAAGAACAAGCGCACCCCCACCTGCCCCCAAATTAAACATGAAACGTGTACGTTCATTTTTGTAATCTATAAAATCATGGTTGCGGTAGCCTCCAGCAAGTAACACTGTTCGAATCGTTTCATCGGAATGCATGAGACTTTTTGCAAGCTTCATCGCCAAGATAGCCGTTCCGCACCTCAGCTGTATATCAAAGGCCCAAGCATTTGTCGCCCCGAGTTCCTCTTGAATCTTGATGCCTGCTGTCCAAAGTGGATATTCCTTATGCTCTTCACCAAAATAAATAATTAAATCAATCTCTTTTGCATCGATTCCAGCATTGTGAATTGCTTCTCTGGCAGCATGAATCGCCATTTGAACCGTATGATCGGTTTCTCCGGCTATAGGTTTTTCAGTGATACCCATTTTATTTTTAACTACCTCAATTGGAAGACCCGCTTTTTCAGCAATCTCTTCTGCAGTCATTCTTCCGTTCGGCAAATAGACTCCGATTCCTATGATTCCTACATTCATGACGATCGCTCCTTGTCTTTTTGTAAAGCGAACGATTTATCAGCTTCGCGTTTTGTTTTCAATTTAATAAAAGGATGATTGATCGAGCCAACGATGCCTCTTGGGAAAAAGACTACAGCTAAAATATAAATAATGCCAAAGAAGATTATCCATCGTTCAAATATAGGGAAATCTCTTGCCAGACCGGATAGATAATGCTGTGCAAGTTCAATCACTACCGACCCCACAATTGGGCCAACAAGAGTCCCTACGCCCCCAATAATCGTCATGAGAAGTGCATCGAGTGTTATATCCATCGTCATGACACTCGTATTCACAAAGCGAAGGGAAACAGCATATAAAGAGCCAGCCAAACTTGCTGCAACACCGGCTACCACAGAAGATATTACTTTATAATGCAAGGTTTTAAATCCCAATGATCGTGTTCGTTGCTCATTTTCCCTTACTGCTATCAATACTCTCCCCAGCGGTGATTGAACAAAGCGACGAAGAAGCAGGAAGACAATAACTAAACAAGCTAAAACGCAAAAGTAAAAGACGATGCGATCTTTAAATATATCTGGTGCCCTGAATGTAAACCCATCATTCCCTTTTGTGACAGTTCGCCATTTTTCTGCTACAACTAAAAGTAATCCGGAAATCGCCAAGGTTAACATTGCAAAAAAGTGACTTTTTAGTCGCAGTGTTAAGAGACCCACGAAGAAGCTAACGAGAGCAGAAAGTAGAATTCCTACTGCTATCGAGCCAATAAACACACCCACTGTCGGGTCGAAGGTATTAAGCAAAATGGCTGTTGCATAAGCCCCAATCCCGAAAAACATTGCATGCCCGAATGAAACAATCCCTGTATAGCCAAGTAAAATATCATAGCTCATTGCTAAAATGGAAAAAATGAAGATCTGCGTCAATAAAATTGTAAGTGTCCTTGAATCTGCTATAAACGGAAAGGCAATTAGGAAGATTAAAAGAATGAAAAATAGAAGATGATATTTGGTTACTAGATTTGAAATTTTCACTAGACTCACTCCTTTGCAATCCTAAATAAGCCTTGAGGACGGAAGATTAAGACAATCGCCATCAGAATCATATTTACTGCCAATGATAAAAACGGTACGTAATAGGCCATAAAGCTTCCTGCCAACCCTACTAAAATCGCCGCAAGCAAGGAGCCCGAGAAGCTTCCCATCCCTCCAATCACCACAACTATAAAGCCTAATATTGCAAACTCCATCCCCATTTCTGCATATATGGAGCCTGAATACGGCGCCATTAACATCCCACCAATAGCAGCAAGAGCAGCCCCTGTCGTGAAGACGAACAAAAATACTTTCTTTATGTTAATGCCCAGTGCCTGAACCATTTCCTTGTTCATCACACCAGCACGGACGATTAGCCCAATTTTCGTGCGAGTTAAAATATAATGGAAGATTCCAAACACGATCAATCCAACGATGATAATAAAAATCCGGTATTTTATGATAATGACTTCACCCATTTCCCAGCTTCCTGCTAAATATTCTGGTACCTTAACAGCAATTGCGTTCGGTCCAAACACCACTTTAACCATTTCCTGCAATACCAGCATAAACCCAAGAGTAATCAAGATTTGCTGCACATGATTTCCATACACCGGTGTAATAATCAGCTTTTCCATCACAAATCCCAGAACTATGCCAGTCAAGATGGCAACCAATATACCAATTATGAAACTTTCCGTATAAGCGTAGGTAAAAACCCCAGTATAGGCTCCCCATACAAATAGTCCGCCATGTGCAAAATTAAGGACGTCCATCAATCCGAAAATCAGAGTAAGTCCAGCAGCAAGTAGGAAGATCAGCATTCCTGTTGCTAACCCATTTATGACCAAGCTTATAAGTAAATCCATGCGAATCCCCCCTTAGCCAATCCCTAAATACTTATGCTTCAATTCATCATCGGCAATCAATTCATCCATCGCACCTTTGCGAACAGTTCGCCCATCATCAATAAGGGTAAAAGTGTCTCCGATTCGGCTCGCCATGAAGAAATTTTGCTCCACAAGGACGATCGTTGTTCGTTTTTTCATTTCCATAATGGCATCCATTACTTTTTCTACAACGATTGGTGCCAAGCCCTTTGAAGGCTCATCTATCAATAAAAGCCTGCTGTCATTTACGAAAGCCCTTGCCATTGCGAGCATTTGCTTTTGCCCGCCCGATAAATTACCGCCCGCTTTTTTCCAAAACTTTTTTAGGTCCGGGAAGAGCTTTAACACATAATCCTGTCTTTCAAACGCTTCAGCTGTTTCTTTACGCATTGCTACCTTTATATTTTCTTCCACCGTTAGCTGAGCGAAAATGCCTTGATCTTCCGGAACGTACCCAATGCCTATATTGGCAATTTCATAGGTTGGTTTTCTCTCAATGGCTTGATTTTGAAAGGTGATGGACCCGCTTGAAGCAGGAGTCAGCCCCATTATTGTTTTTAGCGTTGTTGTTTTTCCTGCTCCATTACGGCCTAGCAGAACGGAAACCTCTCCTTCCTTTGCTTCAAAATCAATGCCCTGCAATATATGGAATTGCCCTATATGAGTTTGGATATCATGAAGTTTCAACAAGCTCTCCATCGTAAAGACCTCCTAAATAAGCGTTTTGCACAGTTTCATTATTCATTATTTCGGCTGGTGAACCATCAGCCAGCAATTTTCCGTTAAACAACACCATAATCGAGTCCGATAAATCTAAAATCATATCCATCTTGTGCTCGATTAATAGAATCGTTTTATCTCCGCGCATCTTTATGGACCGGATGACGTCTAAAATCGCCGGAACTTCTTCTAACGACATGCCAGCAGTCGGTTCATCCAATAGCAAAACCTCTGTATCTAAAGCAAGAAGCATGGCAATTTCAAGTTTTCGTTTCTCTCCATGTGATAGTTGACTGGCGATGGCCTTACTTTTATTGAGTAGCAGTACCTGATCCAACATGAAGAGCGCTTCCTCAGTTATTTTTTTGTAGGCTCTAAAGGATTTTAAAAAATGGAATCTTACTTTTTCCTTTGACTGTACCGCCAATCGAACATTTTCGAGTACAGTTAGATTCGGGAAGACATTTGTAATTTGAAAGGAGCGCCCTAGCCCTTTTCGCGTTCTTTCTATAGAAGAATATTTTGCTAATGACTCTCCCTTAAAACATATATCCCCCTCTGTAGGCTTTAGCTCTCCGCTAAGCAAATTAAAAAAGGTCGTTTTCCCGGCACCATTCGGCCCAATGATGGATTTAAAGTGTTTTTCAGGCATTTCGAAGTTCACGCGATCCACGGCTTTATGACCGCCGAATTGGATGGACAAATTTTCTGTACGGATAATCGGCTCCATTTGCATTCCCCTTTCTGTTCCTCTTAAAATCATTTATGAATTGGTAGGTTGCGAGGCCTTAAGTAGATTCTGATAGCTTTCTTGAAATTCTCGACACTCTAAGCAAAAATCTCGACACTTTTCATCGGAATCTCGACACTTTCCCTGATTATCTCGACACTTTTAGCTAAAATCTAGACACTTGAAATTTTGAACTGTTTTTATAGCGAATAATTAATAAATTGTAGATAAAATTATCATTCATAAAATGCTAAAAGATTTTAAGAGAAACAGACCAAACTTGTTGGCCTGTTCGCTTAATGACAAGCTTAGTTCATAATTGGTGGTTCAGTTTCTTCCGGACTTAACTCGCGGATCAATACCGGTACTGGATAATCCACCCCATCAACAGTCTCTAAACGCACTGAATACATTGTTTGTAGGGCTTGGTGATCCTCCGCACGGAATGTCATTGTTCCCTTTGGTGTCTCAAAAGACATTCCTTCCATTAATGGAATCAACGTATTGCCATCTGCATCCCCGGCTGATTTTTCCAATGCCGTTACAATCGCAACAGCTGCCGAGAAGCCACCTGGGGTAAATAAATCAGGCACTTCGCCGTTGTAGCGTGCTTTATGCTCCTCTACTAGCCAATCATTTACTTCATTGTCTGTAAGCGTATGATAATAAACCGAGAAGCCTTCCATCCCTACTAAAGGACCCATCATTTGCAGCGCAACAATATCAGGAGCCCCCGTCGAGATTTT
>DAMDNS010000221.1:0-5120 GCA_032083605.1 Ureibacillus sp. | reverse complement strand
TAATCAGCCTCAGCTTGAGCTATTGGCGGAACCACTGAAAGAAGCATTGAAAAAAGGGCTATTGGACAAAGACTATCAACTCTCGGGTTTATTTGTGAAACCCTTTGAAAAAACGTCTTCGCCACAAATCAACTCAATGAAAAAAAGTGATGAATCGAGATTGAACAGCGGGGTGGATATCCGGATATGAGCGAAAAACATTTTGTTAGAAAAGAAGCCATAGCATTAAATTATAGTCCCGAAAACAATAATAGTCCAACCGTCATTGCCAAAGGGAAAGGAAAGATAGCAGAGAATATTATAGAAAAAGCAGCCGAAAATGATATACCAGTATACGAAGATCGAAACCTGGTTGAGCTCTTGGGAAATCTAGATTTAAACGAAGCCATTCCGGAAGAACTCTATGAAGCTGTAGCAGAGGTTTTTGCTTTTATTTACAGACTGGATCGAAGCTATAATTCTAAAAACAATGTAAATATTAAATAAAAGTATAGACTAAATTGCGTAAAATAGATAATATTGTAATAAAATATTCTATTTTCATACAAATGAGACAAAGATAGACACTGTCAGAATATTTGTATAGAATGGACTATGGTAAGAAAATAAGTTCTAAAGGTTGGATTGGAGGATGTATCATGAATATCCATGAGTATCAAGGGAAAGAAATCCTTAGAAAGTATGGAGTAACTGTTCCGAGTGGGAAAGTTGCATTTTCACCAGAGGAAGCTGTAAAGGTTGCTAAAGAGCTAGGTTCAAACGTAATCGTTGTCAAAGCTCAAATCCATGCTGGTGGACGTGGTAAAGCTGGGGGTGTAAAAATCGCGAAGAATTTGGAGGAAGTCCGAACTTACGCGAAAGAGTTATTAGGTAAAATCTTGGTAACTCATCAAACTGGTCCTGAGGGTAAAGAAGTAAAGCGTCTTTACATTGAAGAAGGGTCGGACATTAAAAAAGAATACTATTTAAGCTTTGTTTTAGATAGAGCAACTTCTCGAGTGACTTTAATGGGTTCAGAAGAAGGCGGTATGGATATTGAGGAAGTGGCAGAACACTCGCCTGAAAAGATTTTCAAAGAAGTGATCGATCCGGTTACCGGATTACTTCCATTCCAGGCTCGTCGAATGGCCTTTAACATGAATATTCCAGCAAAGCTTGTAAATAAAGCTGCGAAATTAATGCTAGGTTTATATGAAGCATTTGTTGATAAGGATGCTTCCATTTTAGAGATTAACCCGCTAGTAGTAACAGGTAATGATGAAGTGGTAGCCCTTGATGCGAAATTTAATTTCGATGCAAACGGTCTATATCGTCATAAGGATATCGTGGAATTACGTGATTATGATGAAGAAGATCCAAAAGAAATCGAAGCATCTAAATACGATCTAAGCTATATCTCATTAGATGGCAACATCGGCTGTATGGTTAATGGTGCCGGCCTTGCGATGGCTACGATGGATACAATTAGCTATTACGGCGGCAAACCCGCGAACTTCCTTGATGTTGGGGGCGGTGCGACTGCTGAAAAGGTAACGGAAGCATTTAAAATAATTCTATCTGACCCAAATGTAAAAGGAATCTTCGTAAATATCTTCGGAGGCATTATGAAGTGTGATGTAATTGCTGAAGGAGTTATTACTGCTGCGAAGGAAGTAGGGTTGAAAGTACCTTTAGTTGTGCGTTTAGAGGGGACAAACGTAGGACTTGGTAAAGAATTATTAAATGCATCTGGTTTAAATATTGTGGCGGCTGACTCAATGGCAGATGGCGCTGAAAAAATTGTTGAGCTCGTAGGTTAAGGAGGCTAATGACTATTCATGAGTGTTTATATTAATGCGGATACAAAAGTAATTGTTCAAGGTATTACAGGGGAAACAGCACTATTCCATACAAAGCAAATGCTTGAATATGGAACAAAAATTGTTGCGGGTGTAACACCAGGAAAAGGTGGACAAGTGATTGAAGGCGTTCCGGTTTTCAATACAGTACAAGATGCCGTAACTGTTACAGGTGCAAACGTTTCAGTTATTTACGTTCCAGCTCCATTTGCAGCGGATGCCATTATGGAAGCGGTGGACGCTGAATTAGATATGGCAATTTGTATTACTGAGCATATTCCAGTATTGGATATGGTCAAAGTAAAACGCTATATGGAAGGCAAGAAAACGCGTTTGGTTGGTCCAAACTGTCCGGGAGTAATCACTTCCGAAGAATGTAAGATTGGTATTATGCCAGGATATATTCATACAAAAGGACATGTAGGGGTAGTATCCCGTTCAGGAACGCTGACTTATGAAGCGGTTCATCAGTTAACACAAGCAGGAATTGGCCAATCAACAGCTGTTGGTATTGGTGGGGACCCTGTCAATGGTACGAACTTTATCGATGTATTAAGCGAATTTAATAATGATCCAGAGACATATGCAGTTGTGATGATTGGTGAAATCGGTGGTACAGCAGAGGAAGAAGCTGCTGAATGGATTAAAGCCAATATGACTAAGCCTGTAGTAGGATTTATCGGCGGACAGACTGCGCCTCCTGGAAAGCGTATGGGACATGCTGGTGCCATTATTTCAGGCGGTAAAGGTACGGCTAAAGATAAAATTAAAGCGATGAATGAAGCGGGTATTGAGGTTGCTCCTACACCTTCTGTAATCGGTGAAACATTAATCAAAGTTATTAAAGAAAAAGGTCTATACGAGCAATGTAAAACTCATTAAAATAAAGGGTGTGGCATATTATTTGCCTCACCCTTCCCTTTTTGAAAAAAACAGTAAATTATTGTAATGTCTAGCTATGGCGGCTAGCCCCTCGAGGTCGCTTCGGTACCTTCCTGCGTGTGCGAGCACACTGGTCAGGTCCCTCCAGCGCTTGTCGAGTCTGGACAAGCCGCCGATGCTTTTCTTGTCTAGCTATGGCGGCTAGCCTCTCGCGTCACTGCAATTCCTCATAAGAAGGCAAAAAGCGCCTTCTAATCGGAATCTCCAGTGCGTGTCGAGTCTGGACAAGCCGCCGATGCTTTTCTTGTCTAGCTATGGCGGCTAGCCTCTCGCGTCACTTCGATTCCTTATAAGAAGGCAAAAAGCGCCTTCTAATCGGAATCTCCAGTGCGTGTCGAGTCTGAGCAAGCCGCCGATGCTTTTCTTTTATGCGGTCACTTTTTATAGCAAAGCCATAGCTTTGCAAAAGAAGAAAGTTTCTTCTATTAATAAGGAGTGATATATTGAACCATTTACAAGAAGTCCTCTCTTTCCATTACGTTTATCCACTTCCCCTAAACAAATTTCAAGTTTTGATGAAATCTATCGAATCGACAAGTAAAATAATAGAAACTTCTCCTACAAATTTAGCTAAAATTCTATCGATTTCGACAAAAAATGCAGAACGGATTTTGTCGAATTACAAGCAGGTCTTAAGCATAAATCTAACCGATTTTTATAATTCTTTAGCCATCCGAGCGATTCCATTTACTAGTGAATATTATCCAGAAAGTCTGCATGATTTGTTAGACCCTCCCATGATTCTCTATGCAAAAGGAGACATATCCTTGCTGAAGCAGTCTAGGAAAATTGCCATTATCGGATCCAGAAAGGCAACCAATTATTCAAGTTTAGCGTTGGATTATATTGTTCCGCCACTGGTTGAACAAAATGTAGTCATTGTTAGCGGGCTTGCCAAAGGGGCAGACAGTCTTGCTCATTGGGCAACGATTAAGTACGGTGGGAAAACCATCGCTGTATTAGGGCATGGGTTTTCCCATTTATATCCCCTGGAAAATAAAGAATTGGCTTGCGAAATCGAAAATAATCATTTACTTTTAACTGAATATCCACCATATGTTGGGGTCCAGAAATGGCAATTTCCAATGAGAAATCGTATTATTAGCGGTATCAGCAAAGCGATTGTGGTAACTGAGGCATCTTTAAAAAGTGGTACACTGATTACAACAGATCATGCTTTAGAACATGGAAAAGATATTTTTGTAGTGCCGGGACCCATTTTAAAAGAGCAGTCAAAGGGAACGAATAGCCTACTGCGAGAAGGGGCTATCCCAATTTGGAACGGACAGCAAATCATAGAGGAATTAAAATTGTTTTGAAGGTAAATATTGAAAAAAAGTTGCAATCTTATAAAAACTGTTATACATTTTGCAACAGATACAATTTTTAGAATTACTTAATTATGTTAATTAATACAAAATAAACAATTAACCTCTACAAGGGGGAAGAATATAGATGGCAGATTATTTAGTGATAGTAGAATCACCGGCAAAAGCAAAAACAATTGAAAGATATTTAGGGAAGAAGTATAAAGTAAAGGCTTCCATTGGCCATGTACGCGACTTGCCTAAAAGCCAGACAGGTATTGATACAGAAAATAATTATGAACCAAAATACATTACCATTCGCGGAAAAGGTCCTGTATTGCAGGATTTAAAATCCGCTGCGAAAAAAGCGAAAAAAATCTATCTCGCAGCCGATCCCGATCGCGAAGGGGAAGCATTTGCCTGGCATTTAGCTCAAGCCTTGAATATTGAAACTACTTCGGATTGCCGTGTAGTTTTCAATGAGATTACGAAGGATGCCATTTTGGAATCCTTTAAAAATCCAAGGGCTATCAATATGGATTTAGTAGACGCTCAGCAGGCAAGACGGATACTGGACAGACTAGTGGGCTATAACATAAGTCCAATTCTATGGAAAAAAGTTAAAAAGGGATTATCAGCAGGTCGCGTTCAATCCATTGCGCTTCGATTCATCATCGATCGAGAAGAAGAGATTAAAAACTTTGTTCCTGAAGAATACTGGTCAATTGAAGCTATTTTCGAAAAAGGTAAAAAGCAATTCGATGCATACTACTATGGAAATGGCGAAGAAAAAGTAAAGCTGACAAACGAAGACCAAGTAAAGGCTGTATTAAAGGGCTTAAAAGGCGACGAATTCCGCGTTGCCAATGTCGTGAAAAAAGAACGTAAACGAAATGCAGCCCCAGCCTTCACGACATCTTCTCTACAGCAAGAAGCGGCTAGGAAGTTAAATTTCCGTGCCAAGAAAACGATGATGCTCGCTCAGCAATTATATGAAGGTATCGATATCGGCAAAAAAGAAGGTACTGTCGGG
>DAMDNS010000220.1:0-5120 GCA_032083605.1 Ureibacillus sp. | reverse complement strand
ACATAGTCAACGTTGATAGCAGCAAGCTGAGAAGGGCTTATTTCGCCGGTAAAGGCGCCTTCATTTTCATAGTGCATATTTTGGGCACCGATTGCTAAATCCGTTTCCACCGCGATGTCTACTAATGTTGGTAAATAAAGAGCTGGTGCACAGATAACGGCATCCACCTTCTCTTCAGACGGGACTTTTTCACGTACAGCTTCTGTAAATTCTACTGCCTCGTCAAATGTTTTGAACATTTTCCAATTTCCAGCAATGATGGGTTTACGCAATTCAAAATGCCTCCTTATTTATCGTTTAGAGCTACAATTCCTGGAAGTGCTTTCCCTTCCATTAGTTCCAGTGAAGCGCCTCCACCTGTTGAAATGTGGTCCATTTCGTTTGCCACTTCAAATTTCTCAACTGCAGCAGCAGAGTCTCCTCCACCAATAATTGTATAACCTTTTGTTTCTGCCATCGCTTGGGCCACTGTTTTTGTACCGTTTGCGAATTTGTCCATTTCAAACACGCCCATAGGACCATTCCAGATAATGAGTTTGGATTCTTTAATAATGGATGCATAGTGCTCCGCCGTTTTCGGACCAATATCCAGACCCATCCACTCTTCTGGAATCTCTTCGATGGCAACCACATTCGTTTCTGCATCCTTCGAAAATTCGTTCGCAACTACAGCATCAATCGGCATATGAAGCTGAACGCCTTTTTCTTTTGCTTTTTCGATAAAGCTTTTCGCCAAGTCGATTTTATCTTCTTCTAATAAAGACTTACCGATAGAGTGGCCTTGCGCCTTGATAAATGTGAAGGACAATCCTCCACCAATAATTAAGTGATCTACTTTATCTAAAAGATTTTCGATTACACCGATTTTATCTTTTACTTTTGCGCCACCAATAATTGCCGTGAATGGTCTTTCAGGATTAGATAGAGCTTTTCCAAGTACATCTAATTCTTTTTCCATTAGTAAGCCAGATACTGCCGGGATATATTTCGCAATTCCTTCTGTTGAAGCATGCGCTCGATGTGCCGCTCCAAATGCATCATTTACATAAATGTCTGCTAATGTTGCGAAGGCCTTTGATAACTCTTCGTCGTTTTTCTCTTCACCTTTATGGAATCGAACATTTTCTAATAAGACGATGTCGCCGTCTTTCATAGCTGCTACAGTATTTTCTACGTCCGCACCAATAGATTCATCCAGTTTAGTAACCGGTTGACCGATTAATTCAGATAGATGCTTACCAACTTGAGTTAAACGCATGTCTTCATTTACTTCGCCTTTTGGACGTCCTAAATGAGAAGCAAGGATTACTTTTGCGCCTGACTCAACTAGCTGTTTAATAGTTGGGATTGCTGCACGAATTCGTGTAGCATCAGTAATTTCACCGTTTTCCATCGGTACATTGAAATCCACTCGTACAAATACTCGTTTACCTTTTACTTCTACATCATTCATCGTCTTCTTTAAAAACATTGAAGAAAACCCTCCTTCAAATCGTGATTCGATTCACTTTTTGTTAACTATATACTAAATCTCGCTTCAAGCAGGAATAAAGCGTCTCCTATATGTCCTACTTACGATATTTTAGAAACCACTATTTGTCGCACCATTTGCGAACATCACATTCCATCTATATATCGTAAAAAAAGCGATGGGTAGTTTTATCCATCGCTTCCTTTACCCTCCATTATTATAAATGGTAACAATTATAAAGGCTATACTTTTTACTTACTTCCAGCTAATTATGTCATAACAAATAACCTCAAGTAGGTAGTAAATAAGAAAAAGTATGTCACATTAAAATTAAACCATTTATTTAATGAAATTTTATCGCTGTGTAATGTATCGCGCTAGGTCCATTAAACGATTTGAATAGCCCACTTCGTTATCATACCAAGCAAGTACTTTCACCATATTGTTATCTAAAACCATTGTTGATAACCCATCTACAGTGGATGAGTGAGGGTTTCCGTTATAATCAATTGATACTAATGGCAATTCATTATAATCAAGAATACCTTTTAATTCTCCGGCCGCTGCTTCTTTTAAAACGTTATTTACGTCTTCAACAGTTACTGCATTTGTGTTTAGCTCTACAACAAGGTCTACACAAGATACGTTTGGAGTCGGTACACGCATAGAGAATCCATCTAATTTCCCTTTTAACTGTGGAAGTACTTTAGAAACCGCAACTGCAGCACCTGTAGTTGTCGGGATCATTGATACGGCTCCAGCACGTGCACGTCTTGGGTCGCTATGCGGGAAATCTAAAATGCGTTGGTCATTTGTATAAGAGTGAATTGTCGTCATCAATCCACGTTTAATACCAAATTTCTCATCCAAAACTTTTGCTACTGGAGATAGACAGTTTGTCGTACAAGAAGCATTTGAAATGACATTTTCTTCCTGCGAATATTGTGTATGGTTAACTCCCATTACATAAGTAGGCATCTCACCTTGTGCAGGTGCTGAAAGAATCGCTTTTTTTGCTCCAGCCTGAACGTGTTTTGAAACCTCTTCCATTGAACGGAATCTGCCCGTAGATTCAATCGCTACATCAATATCAAGCTCGCCCCATGGCAAGTTTGCTGGGTCTTTTTCAGAAAATACTTGAACTTTAACTCCATCAACGATAAATGCATTGTCCTCTGACTGTACGTCAGCATCAAACACACCATGAACAGAATCATATTTTAAAAGATGAGCCAGCTGATGAGCATCCGATAAGTCATTCACTGCTACCACTTCAAATTCGCTATTTTTAATTGCCTCACGAAAAACTAATCGTCCAATACGTCCAAATCCATTAATTGCAATCTTGATTGCCATAACAATTTCCTCCAAATGAATAATATTTTCTATCTAAGATTTCTCTTTAGGCGTTTTCAGTTTTGCCTATAAAGAAATGAATTAACCATAATTTATAAACACTTTTTAATCCATAAACTACATTTCCAACATGGCATTTGCCGCCCCTTCATCGGTAATTAAAACCGTTTGCTGAGCTGCATCATTTTTAAAATAAGCCTGGATTGCTTTTGCCTTTAGCGATCCACCCGCAACTGCAATAACATGTGGGCTTTGCTTTACTTGTGAAAGCTGGATGCCAACAGTATTAATGCGGTATATAATTTCGCCTGCTTCGTCAAAATAATAACCAAAGGCTTCTCCGACTGCATTTTTTTCATGCAGCATTTCGATAATTTTATCGCTGGAATCACGCCTATATGCCATTTCTTTTGCCGTACCAATCCCATGTATGACAATATCAATGTGGTCATAAAAATCGAGAACCTCTTTTACAATGGGCTCTTGGACCATCGTAGCGAAGGCTGTTTCACTCAGATTTTCCGGCAAATATAAAGTACGGAATTCACCACCACACTTTGCTGCAAATTGAGAAACAAGTGTGTTTGCTTGCTGGTTCATTTCATTCCCAAGACTGCCGCGTGCTGCTATAAATGTAAGACCGCTAAGCGATTTTGTTGGAGATAGAAAGTTGGTTAAAGCAGCTACTGTACTTCCACCAGTGATCGCCACGGTAAATTCCTGTTTTGCGATGCTTGTTAAATAATCGCTGGCTTCTTTACCGATAAGCTGTTGAATGCCTGGGTCAGCATTCACATTACCAGAAACGATAATTACTTTTTTAATGCCCAAAATTTCTGCTAATTTTTTCTCTTTTGAACTCAATCCTGAAACTTCCTGATAGGTCTCCTTTAGGTGTTCAAGTATTTCATACCCTTTATTTGTGCAAACCATACCTTTTTGTGTGGTTTCAATGAGTTTTTGATTATTTAATACGTTTATTTCGTTTCGAACAGTGCGTTCCGAAATATTCAGGGTGTCTAAAATCGTCCTTCGACCAATCGGACCAGATACAGCAATCGTTTGCAGAATTCGATATCTTAACTGAATGATTGAAGATAGCTCTGGTACAAGAAGTTGGACTTCTGCTAGAGGATTTACATTTTCCACAAAATACACCTGCAACTTTCAGTGGGGTTATTTTTGTCCCAATAAGTACTTTTTGTCCCACTTGAATTAAAAAAATATTCTATAAATAGAGTATACATTTTTTTGTAAGTTTCTACAATTATTTCGAATTATTTTTTTGAAGCACCTCCAAAGCTATGGCTGAAGTGCTTCATATAACGTTACATAATCTAGATTCCCATATTGAAGGACTTTCCCATTTTTTTCAACTACCGGAATCATCAGCATGTATTTTTCATGCAATGCATCATTTTCTTCAATATTAATGATGTCGATTTCAAATTGGAAATCATCCTGCAGAAGCTTTAAAGTCACTAATCCTTCCTCACATAGATGACAGCCTGGTCTTGAAAAATAATTCAACTTCACAGTTATTCCTCCAAACGAACTAAATTCTCCCTTTTTAGAATCGCAAAATTCAACCGAATAATCAACTCGCAACTACACAAACTAATTTCGTACGTTTTTGTACACTAAAATCTGGGAGGAATTATATAATGGACAATCAATTCATGAATGAATCTCAAACAACACAAGGAAATATGCCTCTTTCAATGAATCACGGTGCGCACGAAGTAATGGACGTTCACGAGGTGCTTAGTGCTTCCATCGGAGGTATGAATACATTTATCTTCTTCCGTCCGCATGTACAGGACCAAGAATTACTGAATATCTTGGACCGACAATATGCGTTCATGCTTGACGAGTATAATATTACGGCTGAATGTTTCAAAACAGGTCAGGACCCTAGCCACCCTACACGTTCTTATAAAATGCAAATGGGCAATGATACGAACTACGGTCTAACGCCAAGCCAACCTAAAAAACCAATGACTTCAGCCAATGAAATCAATGATGGGATTATTTCCGGGTTCTTATTAAGCTGTCATAAAGCAAGCGCTACTGGTAAAACTTCCGCTGCTCTAGAATCGACAAACCCAGTAGTACGTCGTGTGCTACAGGATTCCATTCAAAACTGTATTTAAATGGCATACGAATTATCTCTATACCAAAACAAAAAAGGCTTATATCAAGTACCACAGCTTTCTCCAGCCGACATGCAAACTATGTTAAATATGTATGGTCAAGCAGAAAAAGCGAAAGACATGCCTAACTAAGCAAAAAA
>DAMDNS010000219.1:0-5146 GCA_032083605.1 Ureibacillus sp. | reverse complement strand
TGTTATTCTCCGCGCGCGGCATTTGCTTTTTCAATGGCTGCGTTGAATTGTTCTATCGCCGTAGCATAAGCCTCATCTACATCTCCGCCGTTATATACCGTTTCAAGTGCAGTTTCCATAATTTTACGCCCTTCTGGCAGCATATCCATTAGAGCACCTTGAGTAGCGAAGGATGATTTTGTATCTTGTAATTGGTCAACTGTTACTTGTAATTGTGGTTTTTCTGCATACGCATCTTTTACCACTTGTTCTTCATATGCAGCCGGATTGATCGCAAAGTAACCAGTTCCTACGTGCCACTGAGCTTGTACTTCCGGAGTTTGCAAGTATTTCATGAATTCCCAAGCAGCCTTTTGTTCTTCTTCCGCTTTACCATCTACCATCCATAGACTCGCTCCACCAATCACTACGCCTTGGCGTTCCTTCGCTTCTGGATGTGGTAAATAAGCAATTCCCACTTCAAATGGAGCATTGTCAATTACATCTCTTGAGCTAGCAGAAGATTGCAGGAACATCGCAACATCACCCGCCAAGAAACCAGCTACCATGTTATCGCCGTTTGTACCATAGTTTGCAAATGTTCCGTCATCCACCATTTGTTTAACCCAATTAAAGATCGATTTCCCTTCTTCCTCAGACCAGCCAATTTCAGTAGGTGTATCAGAACGACCATTGTCATTGTTCAACAATAAAGCACCTTGGTTAGCTAGAAGCTGTTCCCATAACCAGCCATAAGCTTGCAGGGCGAAACCTTTCATATTTGGGTTGGCTTCAGCAATCGCTTTATTGGCTTCGATGATTTCCTCAAATGTTGCCGGTGCAGCTTCCGGATCAAGTCCCGCTGCTTCAAAGGCTTCTTTATTGTAATACATAACCGGTGTTGAAGAGTTAAATGGCATTGAATAGAACGTACCATCCAACGAATAGTAATTTGTAATATTTTCTTCCAGTCCACTCATGTCATATCCATCTGCATCGACTAATTCTTGGATTGGCACGATTTGTCCGCTGTTAATCATCGCTTTTGTTCCAATTTCGAAAGTTTGAATCATTGTTGGTGCACTATCGCTGCCCGCAACGGCATTAAACTTCGTTAAGGACTCATCATAAGTTCCTTGATATTCTGCATTGACTTGAATTCCATCTTGTGAGCTATTGAATGATTCAACAATTGCATTTAACGCTTCCTGACCTGCACCACCCATTGAGTGCCAGAATGTTACAACTTGCTTTTCTTTCGGTTCAGATTCCTCCGTTGCTTCCGTTGAACTTCCCGATGCGTTTGTTTCCGCTTCTGCTTCTGCTTCTGATGAACTTTCGGCTGTACTACAAGCCGCTAAAATAACAACCAGTAGCATCAGTAAAGATGTTAGTAAAAAATGTTTTTTCATTTTCCTACTCCTTCTAAGTCTCATTTAATTTATCTATTTATCCTTTTGAATTTCAAAAGGGATAAACCAGTGTCAGATGTTGCTTCGATTTCTACTAGCAGGCCTTTATAGCCTTTACTTGATAGCCCCTTCGGTTAAGCCCTTTTGTAATTGCTTTTGACCAAGGAACAATAATAGCAGCGTCGGAATGATGACAATAATGGCACCAGACATAATGACCCCCCAGTCATTTAGCTGCTCTTGGGTTTGTAATTGCTTTAAGCCGATTTGTACTGTTCTGACTGTGTCATTCGTTGTTGAAAGAAGTGGCCATAAATACATATTCCATGAAGTTAAGAAGCCATAAGCACCTAGCGTTACCAGACTGGTTTTCGCAACTGGCAAAACGACCTTCAAATAGAATTTGAAATCGCCCATGCCAACGATTTGGCTCGCTTCTCTTAACTCTTTCGGAATTTGTTTAAAGTTTTGGCGCAGCAAGAAAGTTCCAAAGGCCGTTGCAAAGAATGGCACGGTTAACCCTGGATATTGGTCAATCCAGTTCAAATCACGAATGATATGGAAGTTTGGAATAATCGATGCTTCAAAGGGCACCATCATCGTTGCGATAAATAAAAAGAACAGGAAATCCCTTCCCTTGAATTCCAGGAATACAAAGGCATAGGCAGCCAGGCTTGATAAAATCAATTGCCCGATTGTAATCACAACCGAAACTACCAAACTATTAAACAAATATTTTAATAGAGGAAATTGCTCAAATGCCTTCACATAATTATCAAATGATAATGATTGCGGCAGGCTTCCTGTCATAATATCCTTGTTTTCCATGAAGCTCATGACAAATGCCATTAGTGCAGGCGCAAAGACGACAAGTGCTGAGATGGATAGTAAACAATAAAATAGAATTTTTTTGCTGATTGGCATGGTCATTGATAATGAACCTTCCTTTCACCAAGCTTAAATTGAATAATCGTCATAATCAGGATGATGATAAATAGGACAATGGCTTGGGCACTCGCGGTACCAAATTGATAGTTTGAAAATGCTTCACGGTAAATCGAATAAACAATTAGGTTTGTTGTATTTTGTGGTCCACCCTGAGTTAAAATATCGATTTGTCCAAAGGTTTGAAAGGCATTGATGATTGTCACTGTAATGACGAAAAACAGCGTTGGGGACAGCATCGGAATCGTGATTCTTCTTAGCTTATAAAAATAGCCCGCCCCGTCAATATCTGCACTTTCATATAAATAGGAATCGATTGATTGCAATCCACCCAGCAATACCAAGAAGGTAAAGCCTAGATTCATCCAAATCGTTGTGACTGCTACAGCAATGAGTGCCCATTTTGGATCTGTTAACCATCCGATTGATTCGATTCCAAATAATTGAAGGATTTGATTTAAAAATCCGATCGAAGGATGGAACATGTATAGCCAAAAGACAGAAGCAGCTGCAACAGAAATTCCCATTGTTGATGAAAAAATCGTCCTAAAAAAACCAATCCCTTTTAATTTTTCGTTAGCTAGTACAGCGAGTAAAAGAGCAATAATAATCGTTGTCGGCACAGTATAAAGGACAAATAAAAATGTCGACTTCATGCTTTGATGAAAAATAGGCGATGAAAACATCTCCATATAGTTTTGCATGCCTACAAAAACCGTTGTCTCTCCCCGTGCATTTGTTAAGAAAAAGCTGAGATACATTGTTTTGAATAAGGGATAGAATAAGAAAGCCCCAAACAATACAATGGATGGCAAAAGGAAAAGCATTCCTTTTGTAAAAGTCTTCATTCGCTGCTTCTTTTTCACGCTTTCAAAATTAATTTCACTTGTATTTACAGACGACTCCATTATCGGGTTACTCATACTCATCTCATCACAACCTCTTGTTTTTGAGTAAAGGTGGCAGCTTTTATCAAGCTTCCTGTGTCCGCATCAAAGAAACACATACTTTCTACGGATATATGTATAGGCACCTTATCTCCCACTTGCACTAACCATTGCCCAAGCCATTTTGCTGTCCATAGCTCTGTTCCCACTTCAAAAGACACCAATGTTTCATTTCCTAAATGTTCTACATTCACGACTTCTACATTTTGAACACGTCCAGTTTCGTTTCCATACGGCATATGCTCTGCACGAATACCAATCACTAAAGGACTGTATTTAATACTTTCTGGCACCTCTAGCTCATCAAATGGAATGGTTAAAACATCTTCTATAATAAGCTGATCATTATTTAGAATTGCCTTACCTAAATTCATTTTTGGCGAGCCGATAAAAGTAGCAACAAATAAATTCGCAGGCTTGTTATATAATTCAATGGGTTCTCCAACCTGTTGAATGATGCCATCGTTTAATACCATTATGCGGTCACCCATTGTCATCGCCTCTACCTGGTCATGTGTAACATAAACCATTGTGAGCCCCAGCTTCTTTTGAAGGCGGCGGATTTCAATACGCATATTGGCGCGCAGCTTTGCGTCTAAATTGGATAATGGCTCGTCCATTAAACAAAGAGGTGCTTCACTAACGACAGCCCGAGCTAATGCCACACGTTGTCTTTGTCCACCAGACAATTCCCGTGGTTTTCGAGTCAGCAGTTCACTAAGCCCCATCATTCTTGCTGTCTCTTCTAATCGCTTTTTTTGTACCTGCTTATCTATCTTTTTAGCATGAAGGCCAAATAATATATTTTGCTCAACCGTTAAGTGAGGATATAGGGCATAGTTTTGAAATACCATCGATAAATTGCGATCCTTTGGCGGAAGATGATTAACAACTTTGTCGAGAATTTTAAGTGTTCCTCCAGAAATCTCTTCAAGTCCTGCGATCATTCGAAGCAGCGTACTTTTCCCTGAACCAGAAGGTCCAACAAGAACGAAGAACTCGCCTTTTTCAATTTGCAAATCTATCCCGTTTAATACATTGCTTTGTTTGTTGTATGATTTCGAAATGTCCATCAATTCGATGTAACCCATAATAAACCTCCTTCATAGAACTAAGTCTATTCAACCATATCTATTTGCTAAAAACGACGGATTTGGGATATTTTTACACATATTATTATTAGGTTAATAAATTTTACATTTTCTTGGTAATTTGTTTACAAAATAAAAAAAGGAAATACTTTAGTCATCGCTAAAGACATTTCCTTTTTCGCATCGCATCATTATGTATTGTCGGCAGATAGGTCCTGGCCATTGCTCTCCTTATACATAATAATTGCATTTATTATTCAAATTGTAGATTTACATAGCTTTCGATTCCATCAACGATTGCTGCAGCCATCTTCTCTTGGTAATCCTCACTCGATAGCAATTCACGTTCCTCATTATTGCTTAAGAAACCAGTTTCAACTAATACAGCAGGTACTTCGGCTTTCTTTAACAAATAGATTTGTTTTATCGCAAGTGCTTCACGCTCTGTATTTTGCAGCGATTCTTTGATTGTGGATTGAATTGATTTTGCTAAAAGCTCGCTATTTGGATGCCCATCTCGATGATAAAATACCTGGGCTCCTCTCCATTTTTCTTCCGGTATTGCATTGGCATGAATTGTCACGAAAATATCTGGTTCATTTTTTTGTACAAGGTTTGAACGTAAGAAAATATCTTCCTTTTTGCGCTCCCTTAATGTGGAGAATTCTTCGCTTGGTGCATGCTCATCTAATACATCTCCGTCTGTTGAGCGGGTCATGACAACCTCGGCCCCTAAACGCTTTAATTGTTTTTCAACCTTTTGAGCAATAGC
>DAMDNS010000218.1:0-5149 GCA_032083605.1 Ureibacillus sp. | reverse complement strand
ATTCCCCTTTTGAGACTATATTTTAAAAAAATCTTGTATTAAGTTAACTTTATGTTATTATTAGTAAATTCTAATTATTCCAATATATTACTACTAAAAGAGATACTAGAGGAGGAAATATATATTGAAAAAATTGATAATTGCGATTTTAATTGTTTTGCCTTTCGTTTTAATGCTTGGAGCGATACCTTTTGTCAACAGAATCCACCCTATTATTCTAGGATTGCCGTTTTTTCATTTCTGGCTATTTTTAGGCATGATTCTAGTTCCAATTTGTACTTATCTCATTTATCGTATCCAAAAATCGGAAGGGAGTATTGAATAATGCAAGGAAATTTAACAGCTTTGTTAGTCACAAGTTTTATCGTACTTACAGTTGTACTAATTGGATTTATAGCAGGAAGAGATAAATCAAGCAGGAGCTCTGTAGAAGAATGGTCCGTAGGTGGAAGAAAATTTGGACCTTTGCTCGTTTGGCTTTTAGTCGGTGCTGATTTATATACAGCCTATACCTTCCTGGGGTTAACTAGTACTGCCTATTCTGGCGGAAGCCTTGCGTTTTTTGCCATTCCATATACTATAATTGCTTTCTTTATTTCTTATTTCTATTTACCAAAGTTATGGAAGGTTGCTAAAGAATTTAAATTTACCACTCTTGCAGATTATGCAAAGGGAAGATTTGATAGCAAGTTTTTATCTCTGCTTATAGCCATTGTTGGTGTATTAATGCTTATTCCGTATATCGATTTACAGTTAGCAGGTATTCAAGATACATTACGAGTAGCTGGTACGGGTTTTATTAATGTTCAAGTTGTTGTTATCATATCGTTTTTATTAGTCGCACTTTATACATTCTTTAGTGGTATCAAGGGGCCAACCTATACAGCTATTATCAAGGATATTTTAATATGGGTGATTATGCTGTTCCTTGTCGCAACTATTCCAATCATCCATTTCGGCGGTTGGGGATCCATGATTAACAAAATCGTGGTCGAATCTCCAGAACTTCTTACAATTCCGACGACAGGACCAAAAGGAATTCCTTGGTTCCTGACTGCTTCACTAGTGTCCGGATTAGCATTATTTATGTGGGCTCATGGTGCAACCGGCGTGTTAACGGCAAAAAATGCTGATACACTTCGCAAAAATGCCATTTTCCTGCCACTTTATAATATAGTATTGATTCTTGTTGTTTTTCTTGGGTTTGCTGCATTTCATGTACTGCCAGAAGGTAGCGATCCTCGGTTTGCATTATTGAATTTAATTCAACTGTCTTATGGTGGTGTGCTTCAGGGTCTGGCCTACGCTACAATCGCACTGGCTTCACTTATTCCTTGTTCCATCATGGCAATCGGTGCTTCAAATCTGTTTGCGAATAATATTTATCGTGATTTTATAAATCCAAAGGTAGCTCCCGCAAAATTAACGCTCATTACCCGTTCAATGGTATTTGTTGTTATCGGATTGGCTTTGATATTTGGCATGTTATTCCCAACAGCCCTTGTATCTCTTCAGCTTCTGGGGGTATCGGGAATGGTTCAAATCTTCCCGGCCATTGTATTTAGCTTGTTCTGGCGCAACCAAACGAAAGAAGCAACCATAATCGGGTTGATCATTGGATTAGTTGTAACCTTTACTGTTTCTGGAACTGGAATGACATTCGGTATTTATGAAGGGTTCTGGGGTCTACTGGCAAATGTCCTGGTTCTGGTTATTCTAAATCCTCTTTTTGTTAAGAAAATCAATCGTAAATCTAACCCGATTATGAACGAATTATTTACTAAATAAGAGATTTCGATATTCAATATCATGACTAACAGTATAGTTTCAAGAAGGATTGAAATGACGCTGTGCAAAGAGAAAAAAAGGGTCTTATATTAAATCTTTCGTATAAATGCGCAGCTTACATTGTAGGCTGCGTATTTATATTTATGAACCTTCTTGACAGTTTAATGACACACATTTTTCCATTACAAAATAAAAAGCTGTGCCAACTGAATTCCGTCGCACAGCCCTTTTATTAATTAATCTAGCGGTTCTAATTTACTTTCGATTTCCTGTCTTCGCTCTTCCAAAAACGGAGGAAGATCTAGTTTTTCTCCCAAAGTTGCAATATCTGCATCAACAGTAAACCCTGGATCGTCTGTGGCAATTTCGAAAAGTATTCCATTGGATTCACGGAAATAGAGGCTTTTAAAGTAAAAGCGATCTACAATGCCAGATGAATGGAATCCACGCTGCTTAACTTGTTCATTCCAGTAAGCTAATTCCACATCATCTTTTGCGCGTAACGCAAGGTGGTGTATGCTTCCACGGCCTGGTCTTTCACTAGGGCCATCCAATTCCTTGACCAAAATTTCTCCAAAACCCTGTCCTTCGATGGCTTGAAATAAAATATGTCCATCTACACGTTCTTTTACGGCAAATCCAAAGATTTCAGTTAATGTTTTCTCAAGTTTACTTGCATTTTTCACTGTGATTTCAATAGTAGCCATCCCTAATATCTGATGTTCACCAGGCACAAGTGATTGCTCCCAAGTTTCCCAGAATTCGGGCACTTCCTCGCCATCAGCGTTTAGCAAAATCATGCGCAGTCCTTCTGAATCCTCAAAAGAAAGTGCATCCCTGCTAGCGTAACGCGAGATTTCATCGTGCTTTACATTGAGTTCTTCAAAGCAAGTTTTCCAATATTTGAGGCTTTTAAATGAGGGTACAAAGAGCCCTATTTGGGTAATTGCATTTGTTCCACGATGCGTTCTGCCTACCATCGGGATCTCAAAGAAGGTTAACCCCGTTCCTGGACTACCAACTAAATCACCAAAAAACAAATGATACATAGATGGATCATCTTGATTGACCGATTTCTTCACTCTGCGTAACCCTAGTATTTCTCTATAAAATTCATCATTTTTCTTCGCGTTCTTTGTAATCATGGAGATATGATGATGACCTAAAATTGCTTGCATTTCCCTTCCCCTCTTTCCTACGTTTTCCTTACAGCTATTTTATCTTGAATTCGAGATAAAATCAATAAATATCGAAGTACCCTTTTAATGTGTTTCTACTTTCCATTTACATACTGAAAAAGGGGTGTCCAGAAAGTAAAAATTTCTGAACACCCCTTAACTTCTTTAGTAAGGATTTGCTTAAGAGTATTGCTCCTACGGTGGTCACGTCAAAACGCCACCATCCTCGTCGCAAAGGGAGCGTCTCACAATGACTTTTCAGACGCCCCCTTCACTTTAAAATAGATAACTAATTAACAATCCAATCGATAATAAAAATGAGAAAAGCGTATTGGTAATGGCTGTTGACTTCATTGCCACTCGCATAAATTGCGGCTCTTTCTCGCCCTTTTTAAATCCTCGAATCGCTGAAATAGGTTTTTTCACGCTTAATAGCACAACTAATGCCCAAGGACTTGACACGCCCATGAAAACAAGGACGATAATCCAAAGATAGGAAATTACAAAGGCAACCGCTAAAGAAAGGATCGCTTTTTCTCTTCCAAGAAGGATTGCCAAAGTTTTTCTTCCACCCTTTGTATCTTCTTCGATGTCACGGATGTTATTCGCCATATTGATGCCACCCACTAAGATACCTACCGGAATGGAAATTAACACCGAAGGTAATGTCAGGCCACCAGCTTGAATGAAGTAAGCTATTAATACAAAGCCTGTCCCCATTAAAGCCCCTGCAAATAATTCCCCAAATGGCGTATACGCAATCGGAATAGGACCTCCCGTATATAGGTAACCTACAGCCATACCGAATAATCCAATTACCACTAACCACCAGCTACTGCTTGCGCAAATATAGACACCGATTAATGCCGCCAATACGTAAAGAAGAATCGCAACAGACAGAACATTTTTAGGCTTTAACCCGTGGCGTACGATCCCCCCGCCAATTCCGACTGATTCAGCTGTATCTAATCCGCGCTTGAAATCATAGTACTCATTAAATAAATTGGTCGCAATCTGCAGCGCTAAACATGCTACCATCATGGCGATAAATAACAGCCAATCGATTTTTGTATCAAATAAAGCGATCACTGTTCCTAAAATAACCGGAGCAAACGTCGCCGTTAATGTATGCGGTCGAGTCATTTTCCACATTAATTTTGCGGGACTCAAATTCTTTTCATTTTCCATGAATCTATTCAACTAACCTCTCTTTTATAGTTTTTCACATTCCTTCATTATATCAAATTCACAGGAATGCTCAATCATGACTTGATTGGATCGGATTGGTAGCAGCCGTTATATTGGACAGATTCTATTCCACCGGAAGTTTTTTATTTTATGGGACACATTTTCAATTCTATGGAACACTTTAGTATTTCTATGGGACATTCTAAATTCTCAGTGTCCAACATCTCCAGTTCCACTAGATACTTTTCATTCTTTACCGGAAATTCCCACGTTTTTATCGCTCCCATACAGAAATATCCCCTTCCCAACTAAAACACCCACAAATCACCATCGATTTGTGGGCATCCCGGGATACCTGCTTATTCTCCTGTATATACAAAGTAATCGACTTGCATGGATTTTGTGAACCCCGCTTTTTCGTAAACAGATAGTGCGCGTTCGTTTTCGAGCTCCACGTCTAACATAACCATTGCGTCGCCGTTACGTTTCGCGAAATCCTTCACCCATTTCAATAAGGCCGTTCCAATTCCTCGCCCTTGTTGACCTGGATGTACAGCTAAGGCTGAAATGGTTTGGGCACTTTCATCCTTGGATGAGGTGATTGTACCAACAATCTCTCCTTCCAATTCAGCAACCCACAAAATTCGCTCTTCTGACATGGTATTATAGCGAATCAGCTCAATGGATTCTTCACGAAGATCCCCAAAGGCATTGCTAAAGATTTCGATTAAAGCCTCCTGATCAGTTGCCTCCAGATAAGGACGGATTTGAATTGCCTCAGTTGCTGCATTCACCCCTGTTAAACCAGACGAGTCCAACGCTTCAGGCTCCGCTTCCAAAGTAGCTTCCGAAAAACTGTAGGAATACCCATACTTTTCTACAAACTTGCGACGAGCCGAGTCGTTTTCAATGATCAGGGCCAATTCCCCCTCTGCTCCTCTTTGATGCAAGCCATCGCCAATCACCTTCAGAAGAGCTTCATCCAATCCGATATC
>DAMDNS010000217.1:0-5185 GCA_032083605.1 Ureibacillus sp. | reverse complement strand
GCACGGACATAAGAGGGCAGGGAGGCAACCAATGTTTTCCCTTCCCCAGTAGGCATTTCCGAGATATTGCCTTCAGTCAGTACTAGACCGCCGATTAACTGCACATCAAAATGACGCATATTCAGTACTCGTTTTGCTGCTTCACGAACTACTGCAAATGCATCTGGAATGATTTTGTTAATTTCTTCGCCTTTTTGTAACCTTTCTTTAAATAAAAACGTCATGTTTTTAAGCTCGTCATCTGTCATTGGTGAATATTTCGCTTCAAGATGATTAATTTGATCTACAATTTTATAGTATCTTTTTAATTCTCTAGAACTCGTTTTTTCTTTGTTTCGATTAAAAATTGAGAACATTATTTTACGCTCCTTTAAGAATGGTCTAGTCAAAAAGCTAGACACCTAGTTATTCTATCAAATTTTACAATGTATGACTACTTAAGGGTCGGGGAAAACTGAGCGAGATAAGATTATAGAAAATAAAACGTAGTTAACCTAAGTATTCCCTATAATCTTGAATGTTACGTAACATTAATAAATTTGTCTCAATTGTACCTTTTTTGTAAACGAGAAAAGCTATATTTTCCAAAGAGTTCATGCTATAATGATTTAGATTTAATCGAGCTTATATTTTATATTTGAGGAGGAGAGACATGCTTTATGTGTCTTTAATCGTGGCTCTAGTTGTAGCCATCCTAATTACTCCATTAGTTAAACGATTAGCATTCAAAATTGGGGCAGTTGATGCGCCAAACTATCGAAAAGTACACTCACGGATTATGCCTCGACTTGGTGGTTTAGCTATATTCATCGCTTTTATTGTTGGACTAGCTATACTAAGACCAGTTCCGGATGTTCCAGATGGTGTTAATCCATTTTTAATACCATTAGCTATGGTTTTGGGAGCTACAGTAATTGTTATTACTGGAATGATCGATGACATGCGCGAAATTTCAGCAAAGGCTAAAATGCTAGGTCAATTAGTCGCTGGATGTATCATTGTCTTCGTTGGTGGTATTCAAATTGAACATATTAATTTACCATTCGGTGGTTCTTTGGATTTTGGATTTTTAAGTATTCCATTCACAATTTTATGGATTGTTGGAATTACCAATGCGATTAATTTAATTGATGGGCTGGATGGACTTGCTGCAGGTGTTTCAACAATTGCCCTTATTACATTGGCTTGCATGGCCTTGATTATGGGGAATATTTTCGTTGTTGCAACAGCAGCTATATTAGCTTGTAGTACACTAGGATTTTTATTCTATAATTTTCACCCAGCCAAAATTTTCATGGGTGACACAGGTGCGTTATTCTTAGGGTTTATGATTGCCGTACTGTCATTACTTGGATTTAAAGGTTTAACGGTCTTTTCATTCATTATCCCAGTAATTATGCTAGGAGTACCTATTTCGGATACTTTCTTTGCGATTGTTCGTCGTATTCGCAACAAGCAAAAGTGGTCAGATCCAGATAAATCTCACTTGCACCATCGTTTAATCGATATTGGCTTTTCTCATCGACAAGCTGTTCTAATCATTTATGGAATTGCAGCATTGTTCGGGATTGCAGCAATTATCTTCTCGATGGCGAAACTATGGGGAGCAATTCTGATTGTCACAGTGATCTTAGTTGCAATCGAACTGTTCGTGGAAGTAATCGGCCTAGCCGGCAAAAACTACCGCCCACTCATCAACCTAGTGAGAATCTTTAACAAATAATTAGAGTGAAATAAACCAAAGCTACCAGATCAAATCATTCCACGTGAATATTCGGACTGGTAGCTTTTTTAGTTTAAATTGTATAAGTACCAGGCACCCAAACAATTCTGATTATTCGAATTGTTTGGGTGCCTGGTACTCCAATAATAAAACCCGTGAAGATGATTTCTTCACGGGTTTGAATGTTCTATCTTGAAGACATGTTAGAATCGATTGTTTCTGAGGCGTTTTCACTTGAATCAGTGTCCGTGCCAGTGCCTGAGATGTTTGATGCATCAGGAATTAATTCTAAATGACTTTGCAGGATGTGTTGTGTTTCGGCTAAGGATTCATCATCTAATTGGTAATAGTAAATTCCAGTAGACGTGTCGTCATATCCTTTTAATGTTAAGGCATCGATTTGTGGAATCCCTTGAGTAAAGTAGCTGAAGAAGGATTTCATTTCATCGAATGTCATATCGGTTTTCATGTTGTCGCCAATTGCTTCAAGAATATCATCGTATTTCGAAATTGATGTGACAGATGAAGCTTTTTGTGCAATGGCTTTAATAATATCCTGCTGACGTTGACCACGCATAATGTCGCTATCGTGTTTACGCGTTCTTGCTAATGCAAGCGCCTCACTACCATTTAATTCTTGTAAACCTGGTTCTAAATAAATCGACTTGTTATCATTTTCGTCTAACTCATAAAAAGCATATGGAATATTTACATCTACTTCAATTCCGCCAAGTGCATCGACAACTTCAATGAATGCATTGAAATTCATTCGGACATAATAGTCTACAGGGATATCAAATAATTCCTCAACTGTCTCAATTGATGCAATTGTTCCACCAAATGCATGGGCGTGCGTAATTTTGTCTTCATCTTCAATATATGGAATATACACATAAGAATCACGAGGAATACTTACAAGCTTGACCGTTTTGGCTTTATTGTTTAAAGTTGCTAAAACTAATGCGTCAGAGCGAGAGTGATCTGAACCTTGACCTCTTTCTTCGCTATCATCGACTCCGATGAAAAGGACTGAAACATTGTCTTCGATAGGTTCAACTTTTGCTTCGCGCTTGTCAGAAATTTCACGGTCGACTTTTTCATAGGATTTACTTACCGCATTTTCTGCTTTTTTAGCTATATATACGCCATATGTTGTTACACATAATAATAAGGACGCCGACAATAATAAAAGTACTTTTAAGATTAATGATACTCTTTTCTTTCTCGGGCTCTTCTGCTTTATAGGTTTCATTTCTGTTCGCTTCATCTAAACTCTCCTCTAATATAGGAATTGCATTCGTTCATTTATAATCTAAAGTCGTTCGCTCGTTTATTTTTTTAGTATGCCGAAGATGGTGCTGATTATCGTTGGTAATACTTTCGCAAAGTAGAAAAGTATCAACAACTAAACCAATACGACTAATTATACTATGATGTCGAATTTCAGTAAAATAGATTTTAAGTTTTGCCTATTAAAATTTTGAGAGACAGTAAGTTTCATAGTTTAAAATATGTATGTAGCCCAGAATAATTCTGGGTTGGCTAAACTTTTATGAAATTTTATAACGAAGGAATTTTATCGAAACATGCCATCCTATCAAATATGAGGAAAACCCTTTGCCACTGCTATTTATAGGCATTAAATTACGAATTCGACAAATTTTTTATCAATACAAGAAATTGTAGATTGACCGTTTGTTAACTCCGTAACCCAATTTGTAAAATTTTCTTCCTCTTCCTTCAATACATCGACAAGAACTTCGACACCTTCTGCATACTGAATCTCATTTAAAGTGTAGCTGGAGTTGCGGATTTCATTTTCCACTTTTCCTAACCACGTATAATCAATCGATATTTTCATCACGTGATGCAATTTTCGCTCAACAACCTGAGCGGCATCAATTCCTTCTGTTGTTGCTTTTCCGTAAGCACGGATTAAACCGCCGCCTCCAAGCTTGATGCCTCCGAAATAACGAGTCACAACTACCACAGTATCCTTTAGACCTTGTTTTTTTAGCACTTCTAGCATAGGGACGCCGGCAGTTCCGCTAGGTTCCCCATCATCATTAGCCTTTTGGATCTGGTCGTGCTCGCCAATCATATAGCAAGAGCAATTATGCGTTGCACTTGAATGCTGTTTTTTAATGCTCTCAATAAACTCGATTGCTTCTTCTTCCGACTCCGCTCGATTTACATGGGCGATAAAACGAGATTTTGATATGACAATTTCTGTCATTCCGAAGCTTTTTACTGTTTTATAGTCATTTCGCATTATGCTATCTCCTTTTTATTACAAAAAATGAAGGAATGTATAGTAAGATATTTACTTAAATTTTAAACTTAAAATGTTATAATAAAATATAACAATTACAGCCATTGGTTTTTTTAAAATCTTTTATCTATTCTTAATTAGTTTATTATACTTTGCTCTAGGCAGTATTTAAGATAAGCTATTTAGGTAGATAATCCCTCTGTCAATTTCATAGAGGAGGCTGCCCGTCGAAATGTGTACAATATTCTATACACAATAACGCATTGGCGGATTTGATTTGTTATACTTATATTAACACCAATTAGATTGGGGTAAAGGTATGTTTTCAAACGAAAAAGTTGATATTGGCTCACTTGATGTGATTTTTAATCGAATGATTGAAACGATAACAAGTTCAAAAAATGATATATTCATAATTAGTGAACAAAGCCGTAACAGCTTTGAAGAGTTAAAAGAAGAATTAGAATTCATCAAGCAAAAAATCAAAATAATCATAGATGAAAGTGATGATTTAGAGAAAAGAACCAAACTCGCTAAATTACGTCTAGTAGAGGTGAGTAAATATTTCAACCAATACTCGGAAGAACAAGTGCGTGAGGCTTATGAATCAGCAAATGATCTTCAAATTCGATTATCTCTTACACGTTCTGAAGAAAAACGTTTACGTGAAAAGAGGGATGATCTAGAACGTCGGTTAAGAACATTATACGATACAATTGAACGTGCTGAACATATTGTAGACCAAGTGAATGTTGTTTTAAATTATTTAACGACGGATTTAAAAAATGTGAGTCTTGCATTGGAAAATGCTAAGATTAAACAAGACTTTGGCATTAAAATTATTGCAGCACAGGAAAAGGAAAGAAAACGCTTATCCCGTGAAATCCATGATGGACCAGCTCAAATGATGGCAAATGTTCTTATGCGTTCGGACTTAATTGAAAGAACATATAGAGATAAAGGCATGGACGCGGCCATGAAAGAAATTGCAGAGCTAAAAAAGACCGTTAGAAATGCCTTGTCGGAGGTGCGTCGTATTATTTACGATTTACGTCCAATGGCACTAGACGATTTGGGAATCGTTCCGACCTTAAAAAAATACTTATCTACCATTATGGAGTATAACCCAGGGGTCAAAATTTACTTCCATACTTTTAGTGATGAAAAACGACTCCCTTCAGATTATGAGG
>DAMDNS010000216.1:0-5198 GCA_032083605.1 Ureibacillus sp. | reverse complement strand
CCGATTTCTGCAATAGCAGGTCCGGTTGGCGCAGGTTTTATGTTTGGAATTTGGGTGATTGCCAGCCCCATAGTAGCCTATATTATCCGTAAGCCGGGAGCTGCTTTCATTGCAGAGGTGGCAGCCGCTGCTGTTGAATTATTAACGGGAAGTCATTTTGGTCTTTCGGCCTTGTTGGTAGGTGTTTTTCAAGGGATTGGAGCAGAAATTGCTTTTGCCATTTTTAGATACAAGCGTTACAACCTATTTACGTTAATGCTCTCCGGTGCTCTAGCTGCGATTATGGGGATGATGTATAACCTATTGGCCAATGGTTTTGGGTTTTATACCCCAGGAGTATTTTTCACCACACTAGGAATCCATGTGATAAGCGGAGTGATTCTTGGTGGCTGGTTAGCGAAGGCAGTCGTGGATGCACTAGCTAAAACAGGTGTTTTAGATCAATATGAATTGATGAAAGTGAAACGAAAAAGGGATGATATTCATGAAAACATTTCTGGGATGTAGAAATCTTTCTATTCGTTTCTACAATCGCTCTGAAAAAATCCTTAATAATCTTACTCTGTCGATAAATAAAGGCGAGAAGGTACTGATTCTGGGGCCTAGCGGGAGTGGGAAATCTACATTGATTTCCGCTCTTGCTGGCATCATTCCCGAGCATATCGAGGCAGAAGTAAACGGCGAGGTATTTCTTGGGAGTTGCGCTGGTGTTATGTTTCAAGAGCCGGATTCTCAATTTTGCATGCTGCGTGTTGATGAAGAAATTGCCTTCAGTCTTGAAAATCAATCCATTCCCAGAAAGGAAATGGATCAAATCATTTTAGATTTAATGGATAAAGTAGGCTTGAAGGTAGATCGAAAAACACCTATTGAAACACTTTCTGGTGGTATGAAACAAAGACTGGCATTAGCCTGTTTATTGGCATTCGATCCCGAAGTATTGTTTTTTGATGAACCGACAGCCCAACTGGACCCAGCTGGCCGGATGGAGATATTTGATTTATTGAAGCAAATATCTCAAAAGACTAACCAAACAATGGTATTTGTCGAACATGTGCTGGATGGCTGCATCGAATGGATGGATAGGGTCATTATGTTCGATGAAAGAGGAAGCATTCTAGCAGATGGAAGGCCTGAAGAGATTCTGCTGAATTACCATCATGAAATGGTTGAAGCAGGAATTTGGCGCCCTAAATTATTTCCATACAAGTGGATGGATATTGTGAAAAATCCTTCACATCCGCGTGCTATCGAGCTATCAAAAAAGCTTAAAACTGAAACGTCCATAAGAAGTACCGATCAATTAATCAGCACTGAAAATGTAGACATAGGCTATGGAAAGAAGACCATTGCGAAAGGCATAAACATAAGTGTCCACAAGGGTGAGTGGGTTTCCATCGTTGGAGCGAATGGAAGCGGGAAAAGCACTTTCCTAAAAAGTTTGATACGCTTACAGCCAATTAAAAACGGGAAAATTCATTTTCAAAATAAAGAACTTAAAAAATGGACGGATAGGGAATTATACGAAAAAGGAGGTTTTGTTTTTCAAAATCCAGAGCTTCAATTTATAACAGACACAGTATTTGATGAAATTGCTTTTGGAGGCAGACAAAGAAGCTGGAAAGAAGAGCAAATACATGAAAAAACCCTTCATCTGTTACGGGAGTTTGGGCTGGAGTCTCATGCCACTTCTCACCCCTTTACTTTAAGTTTGGGACAAAAACGGCGGTTGAGTGTTGCAACCATGTTATTGTTTGATCAGCCTTTATTATTGCTTGATGAACCAACGTTTGGTCAAGATGAAAAAACAGCTAACGAGCTTATCAAAAGGCTAAAGGAAAGGCAGGAACAAGGAACGACCATTGTAATGATAACTCACGATATGGATTTAGTTGATGCATATTCCGATCAGGTTATTCTCTTAAATGAAGGCAGAGTTTCCTATCAGGGAACACCGTATGGATTATTTTCAAATGAGGAAATTTTAAGCGAGGCCAAGATCATTCCCCCGCTCCATTACCAGCTGCTGCATGCAAGAGAGGAGCGAGTTTTTGTATGACATCAAACAATTCTTTCTTGGCTTCCCTTAATCCCTCTATTAAATTATTCGCTCATTTGTTCGTAATGTTTCTTTTGATGACTACAACAAACTCAAAAGTCACATTGGGAATATGGGCACTTGGTGTTTTAACAGGAATTTTTCTAGGAGGGTGGAGCATCAAGTTCCTCTTAAAAAGACTGCTGCCATACATGGGGTTTTTTATCCTTGTTTGTTGGATGATGGCCGCTTTTGGAGAAGGAAATGAAACGATTTGGAAATGGGCCTGGTTTCATATTACTGCAGAAAGTCTGGAGCATGGTCTATTGATAGGCTTAAGGATGCTGGGGTTTGTAACGTACGGATTATTATTTACCACAACAACGGACTTAACCTTATTAATCATGAGTTTAATCCATCAATGTAAGCTGTCACCCAAATGGGCATATGGGCTATTGGCAGGATTTCAATTTATACCGCTATTCCAAACTGAATTTAACCAAATGAAAACTGCTCATAAAGTGAGAGGCTATAAGCAGAAAAATAGTTGGAAAGCTTTTATGAGGTACTCATTGCCACTTTTTACCCAAGGAATAAGAAAATCGGAACGTATTGCTATTGCGATGGAAGTACGTGGATTTACGGGTACAAGGGATAGAACTTATTATCAAACGACAAGAGTAGCAGCAAAAGACTTGGCTTATTTATTTTCTTTATTAACTTTGGCAATAGGGATGACTGTAGTCATTAGTTGAAGTGAAGGTAGAGATAGATACGATGAGGTTCTCAATGCTTGTTGATTATAAAACTATAAAGTCCTCCTTATTTTTATGTTTAGTACATAGCTTTTGTAATTATTTAACAAGGGATAGAGATTCTTTCAAAAGCTATAATAAGGTTGAGAGCTAGAAACATTTACTATCGTATCTTTACTGGGATATATACCAAAATAACTGTCTCCATTATTTCAAGAACAGGAAGAACAACAGCCATGATTAGTAATGAATTAATACATCGTCGAAATTTAATCTTATTTAGTCTAGTATGTGTGTTTTATTTATTAAATGTCATTATTAATATTTTCATGGATGGTTTAGCAAGTATCTTTGCACCAGTTTCTATGTTTGTCGGTTTGAGTTTATTACCACTAGTCCTGATTCTTAAAAAAATAAATCCAAAGATTACAATGTATGTAATTGTCTGCAGTATGTACATCTATTTTTATTACCTTCTAAGAGGGCATCCATATTTAGCAAATTATCTATTTATGTGGCTTGCTCTCCCTTTAAGTGCTATTTATCAAAATTCTCGGCTAGTAATAGTGGCAGGAATCGCTTCCATTATTCTTACTTTTTACGCTTTCTACTACCTTCACCATGAAATTTTCCCGAATGTCGGCTATGAGGATATTATTTATCTTGTTTTGTTCGGTGTATTTATCGCCACCTTCCTTTTAATATTTATTCACAAGATTGGAGAGGTTAATGCCAAGCTTCAAGAATTAGCATATCGGGATCCTTTAACTGGAGCAGCAAATCGATTATTCCTAAAAGAAACGTTTGAACAATTAAAAGCTGAAAAAGTGCAATCCATCGCACTACTATTCCTGGATATGAACGGTTTTAAGAGAATAAATGACACCTTTGGACATGAAGTAGGGGACCAATTATTAGAAAAAATTGTATCAAGATTAAATGGCATAAAGAACGAGACAGATTTACTTTGCCGATTAGGCGGAGACGAATTTGTAGTTTTAATAAATAACATTGATCAATTAGCACTGGAAAGACAGTTGGAACGAATTCAATTTGAAATGGATAAGCCTATCTTCTTGAATCAGCAGGTTCTAAAAGTTTCTGCTAGTATGGGGTGGTCCTACACAACGAAAGTGTCAGAAGCAGAATTAGAAAAAATGATTAAAGAAGCCGATAGAGAAATGTACAAAGCAAAAGGGAATGAATTATTGGACAGCCATTCTACAGATACATGAAGGGGAAGTGGAGCGAAATTGCTTCACTTTTTTTATTTATCGTTGTAGTTTACAAAAACGTTTACGTGTATACAAAAGGTAAACATTACGTACACATTTATGTTTACATGTAAACAAATTCGTATACAAGTTGGCTTGACGCGATGTATACGCATTTGTTACCAATGTTTACGTAAATGTCTACAAATAACCAATGTTTACGAACTGTTTACATTTATATTACTTTTGGATAAACCTCATTGAAGAATCTAGTAAACTCCTATAACCTTATATAAAAGGGAATGACTTACAATTTTATCCTTTTAGATTTAACAATAAGATGAAAAGGAATGATTATATGATTAACTCTAGAACTGCGGCAGTAGACGTTGGTAATGATTCTATTAAGGCAATTTTTGGTGAATTAGAGTACGAATTAAATATTCCTAATATTGTAGCTAGAGATACGGAAGATCGCCCGGTAATTGGAATAGAAGAATTAGATAATAAAAATCCGCTTGATGGAATTCACATCAAGGTACACTCCCCTGCTTTAAAGGATAATAATGTCATCTATCGTGTTGGGAATCTGGCAACGAAAAGCGGCAATGCCACTGAGCTGGATCCGGGCAGTGCTAAATCCGAGGAAGATCAAACATTAGTCATGCTATTTGCAACATTGGCTTTAGATGCTGTAAATGAAAATAATTCGACAAATTTCCCAAGAGTTAAAAATGTAATCGATGCAAATTATACACTTGGAACAGGTCTTCCTTTACGTGAAGTGAAAGAAGGAAAAGATGCAGGATACCGTTCAAAATTAGTTGGCTCAGTCCATCAAGTGGAGTTCCTTGTGACACCAAAGTATCAAGGATTAAAAGTAAATATTAAATTCAATGAAGTGAAAGTTTATCCTGAAGGGTTTGCGGCATATATCAATTTGGTAATGGATAATCAGCTTAAAATCATCAATAAGGATTTAATTGATAAAAGAATCATCATTCAAGATATTGGTGGACTTTCAACTGATATTGCGGTTATTAAAAACCGTAATGTAGATGATGATAAGGCACAAGGATTTAATCTAGGGGTTTCTGAATCCTTAGAGGCAATAAGAGAAGAAATTCGATCTAAACACGGTGTTGAATTGGATAGCCGTCGAGATGTGGTTGAAATTATTACGAGAAAAAA